>NZ_JBIMJO010000043.1:0-1001 GCF_043674095.1 Streptococcus sp. A25 | reverse complement strand
ATTTCCTCATCTTTTATAAAATAATATATAATTTTCCCCTCTCTTCTAGTGTCCAAGATGTTTTGATTGGCTAGTTTACGAAGATGGTGGGAGGCAGATGCCATACTGAGATTTAATAAACAGGCTATATCGCAGACACAGAGTTCTTCGACGGCAAGAAGATAAAAGATGATATTTATCTGTTTATTATCGGTAAATTTTGATAAAATACGAAGTGATTTTTGGACTTTTTCCTTTTCAAGGTAGTTCGTTGCGGTTGTAACTTTTTGTTGATTTATAACATCCACTTGACAGATACTATCTTTTTTCATAATTTTTTCTCCTAGCCTAATACAGCCCATAGCATGTCAAAACTGTTGTTTTCAATCAGGATATATATCCCCAATCCTAAATAAACGACGGCAATAAACCATCTGCTATATTTTTCCAAAGTTTCTCCAACAGAAGGGACTTGTGCCAATTTTTGGGCAGAAAAAACCAAGAGATAAATCATGACTAGAAAGGTCAGTAAAGCCACTATCAAATTCGCTAAATTTAAGGTAGTAAAATATGGGACAAAGACACCAATATTGTCAGCACCACAACTTGCAAAAGTAATCATAGCGACTAGAAAAATCAGATTTTTATTATCTTTGCTCAAACCTTCTTTGGCAATAGCTTCTCCATCAGAATCTCCTAAAAGCAAAACTTTGAGGCCTAGGAAAATTGGAATCAAACCGAGCAAACCTAAAATCTCTTTACTAGGAATATAATCTAAGACAAATGCAAAAAGCAAACTTAGCAATATTAGACTAACAGAGCCTAGAAATTGTCCTAAATAGATGTTGATGATGTCTTTTCTGCTTTTTCTTTTGGCAAAAAATAACATTAGGATAATAAGTAAGTCTACGGCTGTCCCAGAATACAGGATTATTGAAGTAACAACATTTTGAATCATAAAACACCTCATTCAAATACATTTTTGAATGTATTCTAACATTAAACTTTGTAGATGTCAACTT
>NZ_JBIMJO010000042.1:0-1007 GCF_043674095.1 Streptococcus sp. A25 | reverse complement strand
TTTAAATTGTCAAATTAAGTTAGACTTTTTATATAACTCAGAAAAACTTGGTAAGGTGTTTGATAATTCAAAGACTTTCTAGGGATTCTATTTCTTTTATCAGCTATAGCTGATAAAAACTGCTGAGAAATATCAGTAAAATCCATCTGTTTCGGAAGTCCGTGTCGTCTTAACAAACCGTTCGAGTGTTCATTTAGACCTCGCTGCCCAGGGCAACCTGGATCAGCAAAGAAAATATCAATGTCATGTGCATTCGAAATAGACTTCCAATTAGAAAACTCTTTCCCACAATCAAAGGTTATCGACTTAAAGAGATGTTTAGGAAGTTGAGACAGCCATTGATTGATGGCAGCCTCAATATCACTTGCTTTTCGTCCCTTGGTTTTCAGTGTGATGATGGATTTTGAAAGGCGTTCTACCAAGGTAATAACCGCACTTTTGTGCTTTTCCCCAACAATGGTATCTCCTTCCAAGTGTCCAAATTCTGCATTAAAATCAGGATAGAGTTCAGCCCTTTCACGTAAATCTCTGCGAAACGTTTGTTTTCCTCGTTTTTCACTATGACCATTTGGCTTTCTCTTCCCTTTCCAGGGGAAATCCTCTTTCTTGAAAATACCACGGTCAGCCAGTCGATAGAGAGTTCTCATAGAGCAAGAAATGTTATCCGAATAAGCTCCTTTGATGACATCAAGGCTCCAATCTAAATCCAAATGAGTTTGAATAATGTCTTTTTCTGCTTGCGAAAGACTTGTTTTCCTCCGACCACAGCGTTTCTTATTGGCTATATAGCGTTCGTAGTAGTCATAGGCGGAATGGCCGTCTTTGAGAAAGTTGATAACATTATAGATAGTCTGCTTTGACCTCCCCAGAGATGTCATAATATCTACAATTTTTACGCCTTCTTGGTAGTATGCCTCTATCATTACGAGCTCATTTGTGGTAAGATGGGTATAGGTCATTTATGTTAGTTCCTTTCAGACAAATGTGGTAGTTTATCTGAGCCTAAC
>NZ_JBIMJO010000041.1:0-1068 GCF_043674095.1 Streptococcus sp. A25 | reverse complement strand
CATGTAAATAGAAAAAGGTTCCAGAGTCGATAGGACTTTGGAGCCTTTTCAATATACTTTGTTATTGGGCGGTTACGGTTGAAGCATCAGAGTAGACAAAAACACCATGGTTTTCCATGGTGTTTGTCGATTTTTAGCGCTTATTGGCAGAAATTTCGATCTTATAGTATTTCCAGTGTTTATAAGTCTCTACATATTCAATTACTTCATTGCTGCCACTCTTATGTGTAGTGCGGATTTGAAGAATGCTTGGTTCTTTTGCCTGAAGCTTCAACTGTTCCTTGACATCCTTAGGTGAAGGGAAAACAATTTCATTGGTTTCCACATAAGGTTCCTCAGACATGTGGATATTGAAGTCTAGCTTAAATCGTTGATAGAGCGATTGGAAATGCGAGAGATCTGCTTGAGGCTGTTGAATATATCGAGCAGGGATGTAAGACTGGTGGTAAATATAAGGTTGACCATCTGTTGTACGCACGCGAGAAATCTTGTAATAGAAGTCATTGCTATCCAATTGAAGCTTTTCAAGAATATGAGCTTCATTTCCTTTTTCACAACCCAGCACTGTGACAGTGTCGTTGCCGATAGGGAAAATCTCGATATCAGAAAACTCAACAAGCTTTCCTTTGCGAGAACGAGAAACGAAGGTTCCTTTACCCTGTTGGCGAACGAGGTAGCCGTCCTTAACCAATTCATTGACTGCACGGATAACAGTGATAGAACTTACGTTAAATAGCTTGGTTAACTCAGCTTCGGTGTAAAACTTATCGCCATTCTCAAATTTTCCTGAAATAATTTGCTGACGAAGATCGTTTTGAACTAATTGATACTTAGGTACTTTCATAGTAGGTTTCCTTTCTTTTTCCTAATACTTCCCTTTAACTTTCATTATACTAAATATCTTTAAAATTGAAAACTGGAAATGCTCAAAATTGCTCAAAAATGCACAAATTTCTTTCAAAAATAGGCTTTGAAAAAAATTTAAAAAATTTCCCGCGTTGTAAAATGAAGTGCAACAAAAAAGACATGTTCGTCTGATATACTAGAATTCCCCAACTCAGTATAGAA
>NZ_JBIMJO010000040.1:0-1175 GCF_043674095.1 Streptococcus sp. A25 | reverse complement strand
TCAATTTCTGAATCCGTATCTGAGTCAGTATCAGAATCAATCTCAGAATCAGTGTCTGAGTCAATTTCTGAATCAGTGTCTGAGTCAGTCTCAGAATCAATCTCAGAATCAGTGTCAGAGTCAATTTCTGAATCAGTGTCTGAGTCAGTCTCAGAATCAATCTCAGAATCAGTGTCTGAGTCAGTCTCTGAGTCAATTTCAGAATCAGTGTCTGAGTCAATTTCTGAATCAGTCTCTGAGTCAGTCTCAGAATCGGTGTCTGAGTCAATTTCTGAATCCGTATCTGAGTCAGTATCAGAATCAATCTCAGAATCAGTGTCTGAGTCAATTTCAGAATCAGTCTCAGAATCAGTCTCAGAATCAATCTCAGAATCAGTGTCTGAGTCAGTATCAGAATCTATCTCTGAGTCAGTCTCAGAATCAATCTCAGAATCAGTATCAGAATCTATCTCTGAGTCAGTATCAGAATCAGTGTCTGAGTCCGTATCTGAATCAATTTCTGAGTCAGTATCAGAATCAGTATCTGAATCCGTTTCTGAGTCAATCTCTGAGTCAGTATCAGAATCAGTATCAGAATCCATTTCTGAATCAGTAAGCGAGTCAATCTCTGAGTCAGTTTCAGAATCAATTTCTGAATCAGTATCAGAGTCAGTATCAGAATCCATTTCTGAATCAGTATCAGAGTCAGTATCAGAATCAATTTCTGAATCAGTATCTGAATCAGTTTCTGAGTCAATCTCTGAATCAATCAGCGAATCCGTCTCTGAGTCAGTATCAGAATCAATTTCTGAGTCAGTATCAGAATCAGTATCTGAATCCGTTTCTGAGTCAATCTCTGAGTCAGTATCAGAATCTGTATCTGAATCAGTATCAGAGTCAATCAGCGAATCAGTATCAGAGTCAATCAGCGAATCAGTATCAGAGTCAGTTTCTGAATCCGTTTCAGAGTCAGTATCAGAATCAATTTCAGAGTCAGTATCAGAATCAATTTCAGAGTCAGTATCAGAATCAATTTCTGAATCAGTATCAGAGTCAGTATCAGAATCAATTTCTGAATCAGTTTCTGAGTCAATCTCAGAATCAGTATCTGAATCCGTTTCAGAGTCAATCTCTGAGTCAGTATCAGAATCTGTATCTGAATCAGTATCAGAGTCAATCAGCGAATCAGTATCAGA
>NZ_JBIMJO010000003.1:0-128967 GCF_043674095.1 Streptococcus sp. A25 | reverse complement strand
CATTTTGAATCATAAAACACCTCATTCAAATACATTTTTGAATGTATTCTAACATTAAACTTTGTAGATGTCAACTTAAAATCCACCAAAATATAGATAAGAAGTTAGTGTACCAAATATTAAAAAGCCCTGCCATCGAAATGATAGCAGGGCTTAACTTCAATATCCAGATGATATATTTATCTAAAAAAGGTAGAGTAAAAGGTAGAGTTTTTATTGATTTGTAGTGCGATATAATGAGTTTCAAAAAATCAAAAATCGCTTAAAATCAAAATTTTGACGTCTATTGACGTGTACTGAAACCCTTACTTAACCTCAGTAAAGGTCTAATAATGTCTATTTTAGCGATTATAAACCTTGATATAGCAAGACTTTTATGAATTGTCCTCCAAAAGTGTAGAGAAAAATGTAGAGATAGAATAACTATGCCGTTAATTCGTCTAATTTGGTTTGAAACAAGCTAACAACTTCCAATTTTCTTTTGCGCTAGTGAAGCGTACGTATCCATGGTAGTGGAGATTGACCGATGCCCTAATCGAACTTGTAATTATTACTTCAGTTTATCTTGTTGCGTTATAGTAATATTTAGTTCCAAACAGAAAAATACTTGATTGATAAGTAAATATATGTTAGAATGAAATCGATAAATAGAAAGCGCATTCATGGATTAGGTAAATATTGTGGACTAAAAAACTTCCTAATTTATTTTTGTTGCAGGTAGTTATAATTGGTAACGCAAATTCATATAAACAGGATCTGCAGAATGGAGAACACCATGAAGTGAGAATTCAGTCGTAAAAAAAGCCAGGTGGACTTGATGTGGGGAAAGCAGACTGATGGGGGATGTATTTTTATAGATTTCAAATTAATATTAATAAGGATAGGAGGTTCCCTGTAGATGAAAATCTACATTTATTAACTTCTGAAAAGTCATCAATTACTCATAAAGTAAATATGACAATTGAAAATAGGAAAGGAGAATATCATGCATAAGTTTGAAAAGCTATTGCTATTGTCAGGGGTTTCAGCTAGTTTATTTTTAGGATTGGGAGTGAACGCTACTTCTGTTTATGCAAATACAAAAGTAGATCAGGTAGATTCAACTATCTTAGGTGGCTGGAATGAGGAAACAGGTAAGTTTTCTAACCAGAATAGTAATTTAACGCCTGGAATTTCTAGATTGCGAGCAGCCAACAGTGGACCGATACATAATGGAAAACGTGAAAACCGTTTTCGGAAAGATGGTCTTGAATCGAGAGCTGTTGCTTCTACCACTTGGCCAGGAGTCTATCATTACAGTAGAGCTCAGATGGTAGGGGCGTATGGAAGAGGTCGTGTTAATACTGACTCAGGTCGTGTTTGGGCTCGTAATGGTACACAAGCTTACTCTCCATGGGTATTTGAAGGAGAGATTAGTACAAATCTCGCGAAAACTTTCTATGGTAAATAGTAATTGTTAAATAAATATGCCTTTTCATTAAAAAAGAAAAGGCATATTTTCTATCAGGTGATAATTTATGAATTTATTGAGAAAAATACAAATTTATATACCACTATTTATTTTAATGGCGTGTCTATGGCTTAATTACTATTACCAAAATCAGCAAAACTTAGTGGTGTTAGAAAGTAATGCTCTTAGAACATCAAACCATTTATCTCTATCTTCTGATGAATTTAGTGACATATTGACTAAAATTGGTAAGAATAATGATAACTTTTGGCTAGTTCAGAAGATAGAAAATGGAGATAAGGATGTTCTGAATATTTTTGCCAATAACTGGGATAATCTTCACTTCCCTCATAAAACAGGAGAATTATTATATAAAAATAATGATTCGAAAGCCTTGATTGGCTATTCAATAAAGACTATTTATGAAGAAAATAAAGAATATGTTATTTTTGAGGGAAGAAAATATGAAGTAATTGGAAAACTTGGAATGTTAGCTAATAGTCCGTTGTCCAGAACCATTTTAGTTAGTGACAAAAAGTTATTAGCACATGAAGGGGAACTCAGTTTAAATGGTGAATTAAATGATCCCAATTTTCAGAATCATACGAAACCAGGTGATAACATAGGTGTTGAACGTATTTTTTCTTTGTCACAATTTGCTTTCTTATTGAATGCAAGTACTGTAACGTTTGTCGGTCTATCTATTATTTTTTGGATACATTTCCTTATCCGAAAAAATAACAAAATATATCAAACATATCATTTATTAGGAAAAAACTGGGTATCCATTTATATCAAAGAATTATTTTTTCTACTTTCAGCAAATATTTGTATTTTGACGACATTTACCTTCCTATTTAAGCTACTAGGAGAGAGGCAAATGATGTTACCCCACCATTTAGCGATGGTCTTGATTGAGGTGATTAGTTTTACATTTTTGTTTTACAGAGGGAGAGCTAATGAAAAATAGAAATAATGACATACATATAAAAAAAACAATTCCCTCCGTCCTACTTCACTTACTTGCAAGTTTATTAGTCATATTACTTACGGTAGTTATCACATTAACTAGTCAGTTATTATTAAAAAATGATCAAGCTAAAAATAATATAACCCGACTATCCAACGGTTATTATAGTTACACTATAATTGATACTCTATATGAAGACGATGCTTTTTATCAGTTTAGGAGTGATAAAGAGAGTCTTGATACTCTTAGAATATTTTACAATAACTTGTATCAATCAAAAGAAATTGAGTTGTTAGCAACTTTTAATCAACCGCTTTTTATTCAATCATTCAATAAAGGAGAGAAATTTTTATATGATGAAGGGATGCTAGAAACCAATGGAAACACTAAGGATCCTGAAGCAGTAAAATCTTTTCAAATGAATCGGAAAGCATTTGATTTTTATCATTTAAAAGTTGAAGAGGGAGAGGAAATAGATTGGCCCTCTATATCTTTATTAGATTTCAACTCCTATCCTATACTTTTAGGTAGTCAATTTCGTGAACATTACAAACTAGGAGATAAAATCACTGGGGAATTTTATACGAAAACAATAACGTTTGAAGTTAAGGGTTTTTTAGAACCAAATAGTTATGTTTTCTATAAAGGGAATGCGGAATTTTATTTAGATGATTATATCGTTATACCTTATCCTATTGAACTTCCAGACATTAAGACAAAGGATTTTACATTTGAAGGTATTTTATATTTCGCTATGATTAATAGCCAGTTTGCAACACGTTTACCAAGAGAGAAGGTTTTGGAAGTGCTTCGAGAACAATCGGAAAAGTCAGGTTTTGTTGATTTTTCGCTGTTGGAAGTGGATGATTTTTTAATAAAATACGAGCAATTGTTATCGGTCATTAGTCGTCTTCAAATTTTATTGATCATACTAGTAGTTGCTCTAGGTATTCTTTTTTTATATGTTATAGGAAGCATTTTAGTATCTATTTTACGATACCAGGCGGATGAGATTCGCATTAGTTGGTTAATTGGGTATAACGTAAGAGATCGAATTTTATCCAGAATATGTATTTGGCTCTATTTATCATCTTTATTGACTTGTTTTGTGATAGAAATTTTATTATTTAAACAAATTTTTGTGTTACCTATTATGGTTGTAAGTAACTTTATCTTATATTTTATTATCTATTGCACACTAATTAAAATAAGTGAATATGAATAGGAGAAATCGTATATGATCATACTAGAAAACATTGACAAAAAATACCATAAGCACAAGGTATTTACCAAATTTAATATGAAAATAGAACCTGGAGAGATAACGGCAATTAGGGGAAAAATTGGTTCAGGGAAATCAACTCTATTAAGGATTCTTGCTGGATTAGATACATCTTATCACGGAACATGCTCCATTTTTGGACATTTAATGATAAAAAATGATAAGGAATTGGCGCACTATCGTCTTCAAAATATTGGCTATATTCCACAAGATTATCAGTTACTCGATGATTTAACTTGTTTTGATAATATAGCCTTACCCTTAAAGTTTTTGAAAGTATCCAAGAATGAGTCAAACAATAGAGTGATGAATATCATGAGAGAATTAAATATTACTCATTTAAAAGATAAGTATCCAGTGGAGATTTCAGGAGGACAAAGCCAGTTAGTATCTATTGCACGTGCTTTAGTAAAAGAACCGGCTATTATAATTGGCGATGAACCAACAGGAGCTCTTGATAGAAAAACAGAAGAGCTCGTATTGCAGTGTCTAAGATATCGTCAATCTAAAAATTCTTGTATCATTATTGCAACTCATAGCAAAGCAGTTGCAGAAAAATGTCAAAAAATAATAGAATTAAACTAATTAGTCAGATAGTTAGATTTGATATTAAGTTACAGAAATTAGTCCTTGTTATAAATGCACGCTACCTCCCCTTACTATTGAACTGTATTTAGAATTCTATATAAGAAAAATCTACATATAAATTCTATTTTAAAAATAGCAAAGGAACACCTCATATGAGGTGTTCCTTTTCATATCTGCATGTTCTACTTATATTTTTTATTATCTAAAAAAATGTAGAGATTCGGTTGATTTTTATTGCAATGTAATGAAAGTTCATCTTTCAAAAATCGCTTAAAATCAAGGTTTCTACCGTCTATTGACGTGTAGTGAATCCCTATTTCACCTCAGTAAAAATCACGTGCTTACGCAATTTTGGTGAGTATTTTTTCAATTGAAGACGGTCTGGAGTGTTACGTTTGTTTTTTGAAGTAAGGTACAAACGCTCACCAGATTCTTTGTGTTCAAGTGTGATATTTACGCGCATGGTATCTCCCTTCTATTATTCAGCTGAAGCAGCTTTAGCGATTTTACGTCCTTTGTAGTATCCTTTCAAAGATACACGGTGAGAACGTGAGTAATCTCCAGTAGTTTCGTCAAATTTCACAGTTGGAGCTGCTACTTTATAGTGAGTACGACGTTTGTTTTTCTTCGCTTTTGAAGTGCGACGTGCAGGTACTGCCATTTCGATTTTCCTCCATTAAAATGCGAGCTGACGCTCGGCTCTTATCATAAATATAGTGTATGACTTTCGCCAACTTTAACAGTATATCAAAACTTTTTTGTAAAGTAAAGTTACTTGACAGATTTTTTTCTATTTTTTGCCATCAAGCAAGGTGAATGGTCAGATATAGCAAAAAACTATCGAAATGTATAGAAAATATATATTTTACAATTATAGCTTTTGGGAATAAAATGAAACTATCAAAATTTTTCAAGGAGTTTTCATCATGTCAAAAACACATTACCATTTCGATCATGTCGGTTCTTATCTTCGTCCACAAGCTTTGAAGGATGCCCGTGAGCAATTCGCCCAAGGCAAAATCAGCCACGAAGACCTGCTCGCTATTCAGGACAAATTGGTCGCTGAATTGGTCCATCACCAGGTTGACAATGGGCTCAAGGTAGTTTCTGACGGCGAGTTCGGCCGTTCTTGGTGGCACCTGGACTTCCTCTGGGAATTGACAGGGTTCGAAGCTTACTTGCAGGAGGATTCTTACAAGTTTCACGGGGCTAAGACTCGCACGACCAATGTCCGCCTCAATGGCAAGGTAGCTGAAAATCCAGACCACCCGTTTTACCGTGATTTCCAATACCTTCAGTCTATCGTGCCTGAGGGAGTTACACCAAAGGTGACTATTCCAAGCCCGTCACTGGTTATCAAGCGTGACCATCGCAGCGATCTCTATGCGGATTACTACGAAAATTGGAGTGATTTCCTAGACGGTTTGGCAAAAGCCTATCATGATACCATTCAGCATTTTTATGATTTGGGTGCCCGCTATGTTCAATTGGACGACACAACCTGGGCTTATTTGATTCAGCAATTGGAGACCTATCATGACCAACAGGAAAAACGGGCGGAATTTGAGCAGATTGCTGAAGATGATGTCTACGTGATCAATAAGGCCCTGGAGGGCCTGCCAAAGGATTTGACGGTGGCGACCCATATCTGTCGAGGCAACTTCAAGTCAACCTACCTTTTTGAAGGAAGCTACCAGACGGTTGCCAAGTATCTAGGCCAACTCAACTATGACATCTTCTTCTTAGAATATGACGATGAGCGTTCAGGCGATTTTTCACCGATTGTGGACATCTGGAATGGCCGTGAGAATGTCGAATTGGTGCTGGGTGTGATTACATCTAAAGATCCTCAGTTAGAGGATATTGACGCGGTGGTTGCCCGTATTGAAGAAGCAGCGAAATTGATTCCACTCAAGAACATCGGCATCTCAACCCAGTGCGGCTTTGCTTCTACGGAAGAAGGAAATATTCTGACTGAGGAAGACGAGTGGAAAAAATTACAATTGATTAAGACGATTACGGACAAGGTCTGGGGAAATTAGGAGAGAAAAAGGAGATAGGAGGAGTCATAGGGATTTAGGAAGAGCGATTTTAGAAGGTGTAGGAGGCAAGGTCAATGTGTCCAGTCTGCCCCATTGTGCGACACGTCTGCGTTTTACCTTGGTGGATAAGTCTAAGGCAGACCAAGCTGGCCTGGAACAGTTAGAGGGTGTTTTGGGTGTGATTGATAAGGGTGGTCAATTCCAAGTTATTATCGGAAATGACGTGGCCCAGGTCTATCGTCCTTTAGCAGAGGATTTGGAAGAACAAGTAGTCGCAGACCAAGAAGTTTCGAGCAAGCAGGGAATTTTTGCGACTGTTCTGGCTACTATCTCAGGTATCTTTACCCCGATTTTGCCAGTCATTACGGCAGCCGGGATGATCAAGGCTGTGCTGTCCTTGCTGACGGTGTTTGGCGTGGTGGCTGCTGATGATACCAACTATCAAATTCTCAACTTTATTGGGGATGCTGGTTTCTTCTTCCTGCCTATCTTTCTTGGCGGCTCGGCTGCCCGACAGTTTAAGACCAATCAGCAGCTGGGGATATTAATCGGGGCGATTTTGCTCCACCCTAGCTTTGTGGCCTTGGTGACAGCGGCCAAGGAGGCTGGGACGGGTCTGAATTTCTTCTCCATTTCGATTACTATCAAGCTACTCTTCGACCGTTATTCCGGTAATTTTAGCAGTATGGTTCATGAGCTATGTGGAAAGAGTTGCGGATAAGATTTCGCCCAAGGCTATCAAATTTTTCTCTGTTCCACTCTTGACAACTCTGGTGACTGCCCTGGTTACTCTGATTGTGCTGGGGCCGCTTGGTGCTATTGTGGGCAATTGGCTGGGTGCCTTCTTCCTCTGGTTGGAAGAATTTGGTCCTTGGGTTGTGCCAACTATTGTAGGAACAGTGTCGCCTTTCTTGGTGATGACTGGTACCCACTACGGTCTAGTATCGATTGGCATCAACAACCGCATGACCATTGGCTATGATACCATCGCTCAGCCTGGCATGTTGCCGTCCAATGTGGCCCAGGGTGGGGCAGCTTTAGCTATTGCACTGAAAACGAAGGATGTCAATAAGCGTGCCTTGGCTTCATCGGCTGGTATTACCGCGATTTTTGGTATCACTGAGCCCGCCCTGTATGGTGTGACCCTGCGTCACCGTCCTGCCTTGATTGGGACCATGGTTGCCGGTGGTATTGGTGGTTTCTTTATGGGGATTATGGGGGCTCGCAACTTTTCTGGTGGTTCTCCAGGGCTTCTGACCATTGCTGCCTATATCGGTGAGGACACGCTCAAGTATTTTTATACAGCGGTAGCCGGCCTGGTCATTTCCGTTCTGATTTCCTTTGTGGTGACCTTTGTTCTCTATAAGGAAGATTAAGAACCTGTATTCACTGTTCGGCACTTTTAGCTAAGGCTAGTTTTCTGCCACTCAGCGTTGTTTTTCTCGAAATACAGTCAGTATTCCAGCTCAAACGGCCTTGACTTGCAAAAGACTATCTCATATCTAAATGTACCTCACTAGTAAACACAACTCCTAAAAGTGGTGCAAACCGCTTTTTCTTTACGGGGAAAAGGACTTGCACAGGTTGGCAAAATTTTTTACAATAACATCAGAAAATACTTAATGTGATATATATATATAATTGTTTCGAGGAGAAATCCATATTAACTACTTTTAAGGAGAACTGTATGAAGACAGTTGGAAAATTTTTTGCTAAAAAGGTGGCGAGCCTCTTGGTTGTTTTATTGGTCTTAGCAATTGGTGTCATCTGGTTTAGAAATAGCATCTTTGCCTGGTTCCGAGGCACTCATACGGTCCAGTATGAATTTGTCATCAAGCGGTTTGAGCAGGAGACCAAGCTGATCGTGGCAGGTGCAGATGTGGAAACGACTGCCAATCATACCTTTGAAAACAATAAAATGAAGGAGTGGCCAGACTGGACAGAGCCTATCACCAAGCTCTTTGTCGGACGAGAAATGTCGGTCGAGATTCCTATCCAGACCGAGTTTAAGCTGGATTTGGAAGGCTTGACCAAGGATGATATTCGCATTGAGGACAATACCTTGACCTTCAAAAATTTTCTGACTGTTGAGGTGGACTCCCAGCAACATGGGGAAATCAAGATTTCCAATAATAGCAATGGTTTGATTGACAAGGCTGTCGATGTCTTTACTGCCGGACAAAAGGCGCAAGAATTTCTGTCTGATAAGTCCCAGGAGGCAATTTACAAGACCAGTGAGTATGTCCTGAATGACGCTGAACGTCAGGAAAAGGTGGTCGGCTTTGCGGAAAATTCTCTTGAAAGTCTACTCAATTTAAATTCCGATGAAAAGTTAGAAGTTGATTTATCTCTGGATGACCTCAACTTTGTCATCGTTGATAAGAAATAGCAGTGGAAACCGTGTCAAGCAGACATGGTTTTTTGCTCGCTCTGCCATTTCCAAAAAGCCTGGGAATATGGTAAAATAGGAAACAAACTGTAGAAACGAGAGACGAGATGAAACTTCAAAAACCTAAGGGAACCCAGGATTTATTGCCACAGGATACGGTCAAGTGGCAGTATGTGGAAGGCTTTGCCCGCAGTATTTTTAAGCGATACAATTACGCAGAGATTCGCACGCCGATTTTTGAGCATTACGAGGTTATCAGCCGTTCTGTTGGCGACACGACGGACATCGTGACCAAGGAAATGTATGACTTCTATGATAAGGGCGACCGCCATATTACCCTTCGTCCGGAAGGGACCGCCCCGGTGGTTCGTTCGTATGTGGAAAACAAGTTGTTTGCTCCAGAAGTGCAAAAGCCAAGCAAGTTTTACTACATGGGCCCAATGTTCCGTTATGAGCGTCCTCAGGCTGGTCGTCTGCGCCAGTTCCACCAGATTGGTGTGGAGTGTTTTGGTTCCAACAATCCTGCGACGGATGTGGAAATCATGGCCATGGCCTATCATTTCTTTGAGGAACTGGGGATTCAAAACATCACCCTTCACCTTAACAGCCTGGGTAACCCAGAGAGTCGTGCGGCCTATCGCCAGGCCTTGATTGATTATCTGACACCGCTCAAGGACCAGTTGTCCAAGGATAGCCAGCGCCGTTTGGAGGAAAATCCTTTGCGCGTGCTGGATTCCAAGGAAAAAGAGGACAAGGCGGCAGTTGAAAATGCTCCGTCTATCTTGGATTACTTGGATGAAGAGAGCGCGGCCTACTTTGAAGGGGTCCAGTCTATGTTGGACAGTCTGGGTATCACCTATGTCATTGACACGAATATGGTTCGCGGTTTGGACTATTACAACCATACCATTTTCGAGTTCATCACCGAGGTGGGGGGCAATGATTTGACTATCTGTGCTGGTGGTCGCTATGACGGCTTGGTCAGTTATTTCGATGGACCTGAGACACCAGGTATTGGCTTTGGTATGGGGATTGAGCGTCTGATTTTGGTCCTTGACAAGCAGGAAATTGAGCTGCCGATTGACCAGTCTCTGGATGTTTATATCGCTGTTTTGGGTCAGGAGGCCAATGGCGGAGCTTTGGAGCTGGTTCAAGCCCTCCGCAAGCAAGGCCTGTCTGCCGAGCGTGATTACCTAGACCGCAAGCTCAAGGCTCAATTTAAGTCTGCGGATGTCTTTGGTGCCAAATACATCATCACCCTTGGTGGAAGCGAGCTGGAAAGCAGCCAGATTACTGTCAAGAATAATCAGACCCGCCAGGAAGTCAAGACTAGCCTGGACACCATCAAAAATGATTTTGCCAGCCTCTTGCCAGAACTTGGAGCAGAGTAGGGGAGGTAGAGGATGAAAAAATACATCAACATCGCCTTAATTTACGCTATTGCAGGTCTTCTCAGCGGTCTTGCTTACCGTGAGATCATCAAATTAACCGGTTTTACTGGTCAGACATCTCTTAATTTGGTTCACACCCACCTGTTTACATTGGGCATGTTCCTCTTTATGATTGTGGCGCTCTTTGCCCAGCACCATGAATTGGAAAAAATCAAGTCTTTTCGTGTCTTCCTAGTGACCTACCACATCGGCTTGCCTCTTTCTGCTATCATGCTGGCTGTTCGCGGCATGACCCAGGTTCTAGAAATGGATTTGTCAAAAGCCGTCAATGCTATTATTGCAGGCTTGGCAGGTATCGGCCATATCCTGGTTTCAGTTGGTATTATCAGTCTACTCCTTGCCTTGAAAAAAGTAGCTGAAAATTAACATATAAACAGTAAAGCAAGCTCCGTTTTGGAACTTGCTTTTATTGTTTATCTGGAATAATAAAGAAGAGATAGTAGGTAATGAAAATAGTCAAAGCAACTAAGAGGATTTTGACTGGTAGGAGTGGGGCTAAATAGATAGAAATCCCCATGAGGATGTAAATTTGCAGGATAATTCGTTTTTTCCGACTCTTGCTGATAGACTTGGTCTCCGCATAGTCAGCGACATAAAATTGATAGAGCTTGGTTGTCCTGAGCCAGGTCTCAAACTTCTTTGAACTATTGGCAAAACAAAAGCCAGCTAAGAGTAGCAGGGGAGTGGTAGGGAGGATGGGCAGGAAAATGCCGATGACTCCGACAAGCAAGCTGAGGCAACCGGAAAGAAAATAGAGATATTTTTTCATGTTACGATTGTATCATAAAAGGAAAATGAAAAAAAGACTTGCATTTCACGAAAGAAAGCGTTATCATAATGAGGTAACGTGATTTCTGTCACAAAGATGATGAAAAGAGGGACCAAGATGAAATTGATTGCATTGGTTGGAACAAACTCCGCCGCATCCACCAACAGGAAATTATTGCAGTTTATGGCTACACATTTTAGCGAGAAGGCTGAAATTGAATTGGTAGAAATTAAGGATTTGCCAATGTTTAACAAGCCTGCCACCCGTCAATTACCAGAAGCTGTCTTGGAATTGGCTAAGAAAATTGAAGGGGCAGAAGGGGTTATCATTGGAACACCCGAATATGACCACTCTATTCCAGCAGTTTTGATGAATACCTTGGCTTGGTTGTCTTATGGCATCTATCCCTTGTTGAACAAGCCGATTATGATTACAGGTGCATCTTATGGTACCTTGGGTTCTTCCCGTGCCCAGTTGCAGTTACGTCAGATTTTGAATGCTCCTGAGCTCAAAGCCAGCGTTTTGCCTGATGAGTTTCTCTTGTCAAATTCCCTGACTGCCTTTGATAAGAAAGGTCATTTAGTGGATATTGAAACAATCCAAAAATTGGAGGCTATGTTTGACGACTACCGCTTATTTGTGAAAATGACTGGAAAATTGTCTCATGCCAAGGAACTCTTGCACAAAGAGGCAGAGAATTTCGACTGGGAAAGTTTATAGGAAGAGGACGAAAAGATGAAATTTGTTGGTATTGTAGGATCAAATGCGGACCAATCATACAACCGTATGCTCTTGGAATATATCCGCCGTCAATTTAAGTTGAAGTTTGAACTAGAAGTCTTGGAAATCAAGGATGTTCCGATGTTCAATCAAGATGAAGACCAATCGGACTGCTTTGCTATCCAGTATTTATACAATAAGATTACTCGTGCAGACGGTGTCATCATTGCAACACCAGAGCACAACCATACGATTACACCAGCCCTCAAGAGCACCTTGGAATGGTTGTCCTTCAAGCTCCACCCACTGACAGATAAGCCTGTCATGATTGTCGGTGCTTCTTACTATGACCAAGGAACATCCCGTGCCCAGGTCCATCTCCGTAAGATTTTAGATGCTCCAGGTGTCAATGCATATACCCTTCCAGGAAATGAATTCCTACTTGGCAAGGCAAAAGAGGCCTTTGATGAGAAAGGAAATATCATCAATGAGGGGACAGTGAAATTCCTAGAAAGCTGTCTAGATAACTTTATCAAATATGTAGGAGTAGTGTCTCAGTTGAAAAAACCAAAACCAATTGAACCAGAAGATCTTTACTGCGGTAAGCCAATTGCAACGACTGTTCAGGGCATTGACCCAGATGATCCAAACTGGTTGGAGAAGGCTGCTGCCCAGGTTGGAGCTGTTGAAGGAGACACCTATGTCAAATTGGACAACGGTCTACTGACGGTTAATCAGATCAATCAATTCCTCAAGGCCATGCCTTTTGAATTGACTTTCACAGACGATAACAACCAGTTCCTCTACTATAATGCCGCTCACCAAGATCCTGAAACCATGCTTGGAAAACGTCTGCCAGAGCATGTCGGTGGTCGTTTGGCAACCCTACACGGTACCCTGCCACCAGCTCGCATGAAGAACGTGGAGTGGGTTGTTGGAACGCTCCGTAACGGTAACCAAGAATACGTTCGGACCATTGTTCCGGGTACACCGCCAGAAGTTATCAATACCCACAACTATCAGGCTATGTACTATCCGGATGGCTCCTTTGCAGGTATCAACGAGATTATCTTCAACTTCAAGCCATGGTTGGATTGGTACCTCAATGAAACTGGTCAACAGTTGGTTGGCGGTAAGGCTATGCCAGCTGCTGGTCACGGTCATGCAGCTGCCCATGTCGATGCGACATCCGGTGCATCGGATGCAGGTGCTGCTCCAGCTGCTTCCGCTGTGGATGCAAGCTCTGGTGCATCAGAAGCCTATTAGATTTGTAATGAAAGGTGCCATCAGGGCACTTTTCCTTTCTGATTTTATTAGAAAGAGGAGATTATGACAGTTTTTAAGGAGAAAATCGGTGCGGCTTGTGCCAAAAAAGAGGCTCTCTTTGATGAGAGTTTGGGGCGGTATGCCCTGCGTTCTATGTTTGCTGGGGCCTATCTGACCATGTCAACGGCTGTGGGAATTATCGGTGCGGATGTCATTTCTAGCCAATTTCCGGCCCTGGCTCGCTTTGTCTTTACCTTTATCTTTGCTATCGGCTTGATTTTTGTCTTGATTTTCAATGGCGAATTAGCGACATCCAATATGATGTATCTAACAGTAGGAGGCTACTACAAGCAGATTTCCTGGAAGAAGGTCTGCACGATATTGCTTTATTGTACCTTCTTTAACTTGATTGGTGCTATTGTCTTGGCCTATCTATTCAATCAATCTTTTTCCTTCCAGCAACTGACAGATAAGAGTTTTGTAATCAATGCGGTCCAGCTCAAGTTGGCCAAGACAGATTGGATGAACTTCATCGAGGGCATTACTGCCAATATGTTTGTCAATATGGCTATTATGGGATATATGCTCCTGAAGGAGGAATCTGCCAAGTTCTTTGTGGCTCTATCTGCCATTTTCATGTTTGTTTTCCTCATCAATGAGCACTTGATTGCCAACTTTGCTTCTTTTTCGCTGGCTGGATTTAGCCCTGTTGACAACATCAAAGGTTTTGATTTGGTCAATATTCTTCGCCAGTGGACCGTAGTTTTCTTTGGCAACTGGATAGGTGGAGGTCTCTTTATCGGGATTGCCTATGCTTGGCTCAATGAGACCAAAACAGTGCATAAGGAAGGTTAGAAAACAAGCTCTCAGACCCCATACCGATTTTTTCAAATAGGTCTTGAAAAATACTCTAAAATGCCTATAATATATTTACATTAAGGTATTTTTTAGTCTACTCTGCTATTCTACTGGGAAAAGGAGGAGATTCTATGTTTATTTTTGCCTTTCCTGGTACGGGAAAATCGACCCTTGCGAAACAGTCGTCAGCCATCGTAGACTTAGAGATGTCTGACATCAAGTATGACAATTCGAGCGTCAGCCATTTGACCAAAGAAGAGAGGAAGTCTGTGCCGCGGCCTATTAAGGATAAGGGCTACCGTCAGACTTATATTGACAGGGCCTATGCCCTGGAGCATGAGGGCAAGACGGTTCTGGTGGCAATGAATTTTTTACTTCGCATGATGGTTAAGATGTTCATTCAACACCCAGTTTCCTTCCATATTTACATTCCTCACTTTTCCTTGAAAGAAGAATACAGGAAGCGCTATGTTCAAAGAGGAAACAATTCCCGCTTTATTTTTGAGGTTATGTTTATTTGGTATCTAGTGTTGCTCCCTTTTTATCTACTATCCATTTGCCTGCCAAAATGTATCACTGTCTTGGGAGAGGGTGAGACATTGTCAGACAAGATATTCGCTAAAAATCATCGGAAATCCAATCAAAAAGCAGGTCTAGCACAAACCATTTCATGAAAATGAATGAAAATTCACAAATCCCTTGAAAAAAACATGATAAAGCGTTATCATATTATGGTACATAAATGGAGGAATGACATGACACATATTACATTTGACTATTCAAAAGTCTTGGGCCAATTTGTTGGTGCTCAAGAAGTAGACTATATGCAACCACAAGTTACTCTAGCTGACCAAATGCTCCGTCAAGGAACAGGTCCTGGTAACGACTTTATCGGCTGGTTGGATTTACCAGAAAACTACGACAAAGCAGAATTTGCGCGTATCAAGGAAGCCGCAGCTAAGATCCAAAATGAAAGTGAAGTTTTGGTGGTTATCGGTATCGGTGGTTCTTACCTCGGTGCCAAAGCTGCTATTGATTTCTTGAGCAACTCATTTGTAAACTTGCAAACTCGTGAAGAGCGCAAAGCTCCACAAATCCTTTATGCTGGAAACTCTATCTCATCAAGCTACCTTGCTGACTTGGTGGACTACGTGGCAGATAAGGACTTCTCAGTAAACGTGATTTCAAAATCAGGTACAACAACTGAGCCGGCTATTGCTTTCCGCGTCTTCAAAGAATTGCTTGTCAAGAAATACGGTCAAGAAGAAGCTAACAAGCGTATCTATGCGACAACTGACAAGGCAAAAGGTGCTGTTAAGGTTGAAGCGGACGCAAATGGTTGGGAAACCTTTGTAGTTCCAGATGATGTGGGTGGACGTTTCTCTGTCTTGACAGCAGTTGGTCTTTTGCCAATCGCAGCAGCTGGTGCGGACATTGATGCCCTTATGGAAGGTGCAAACGCAGCTCGTAAGACTTATACTTCAGATAAGATTGCTGAGAATGAAGCATATCAATATGCAGCTGTTCGTAACATTCTTTACAGAAAAGGCTATGTAACAGAAATCTTGGCTAACTACGAGCCATCACTTCAATACTTCAGCGAATGGTGGAAACAATTGGCTGGTGAGTCAGAAGGTAAGGACCAAAAAGGTATCAACCCAACATCTGCTAACTTCTCAACAGACTTGCACTCACTTGGACAATTTATCCAAGAAGGAAACCGCAATATCTTTGAAACAGTAGTTCGTGTTGACAAACCAAGAAAAAATATCTTGATTCCTGAAATGGCAGAAGACCTTGACGGTCTTGGCTACTTGCAAGGTAAGGATGTTGACTTTGTAAACAAAAAAGCAACGGACGGAGTACTTCTTGCCCACACAGATGGTGGCGTACCAAACATGTTTGTCACTCTTCCGCAACAAGATGAATTCACACTTGGTTACACCTTCTACTTCTTCGAGTTGGCAATTGCGATCTCTGGTTACCTCAATGCCATCAACCCATTTGACCAACCAGGTGTAGAAGCCTACAAGAAAAATATGTTCGCTCTTCTTGGTAAACCAGGATTTGAAGAACTCGGTGCAGAATTGAACGCACGTTTGTAATGAATATGAACCGGCCGCTTGGTCGGTTTTTCTTATGCCTCAAATCCTGTCTGTGTGTCTAGGTGTCTATTGTCTAAAAAAGTAATTTTTCTCTAAATTTTCTTGCATTTATCTATTGACAACCGATATATATATATATAATGGACATATAACATTCTTTAGGAGGCTATTATGGCAAAGAAAATTAGGGATGAGCATGGCAATGTCTATGTACAGAAGAAACCATTTTACAAACGGATTTGGTTTATCGTGTTGGCAGGTTTAATTGTACTTGGAGCTTTAGGCAATGCACTTGGCGGCGGTAAAGAGGGAACAACAACCTCAAGCCAACCTTCAACACAGGAAACAAGCCAGGCAAATACGGAGACTCCAGCAAGTAGCTCAGAAAAAGCAGAGGAGAAGCCAGCAGAGGTGACCTATGGCATTGGGCAAGAAGTACCAGTTGGTGATGTAACCTATATTGTAAATTCAAAAGAAATTGTCACTAATGTTGGTGGTGAATTTGGTAAAAATGCAAATGGAGTTTTCTTGTTGCTCAATGTTACCGTAAAAAATAATGGGACTAAAGCCATTACAGTAACAGATGACTTCTTTACTTTGTTAAAAGGTGAAGTGGAGTACGAGACAGATTCGTCAGCGGGTCTATTTGCTAATCAAGATGCAAATTTCTTCCTCTCTGAGGTAAATCCAGAGAGTACCATTACTGGCAATGTCATCTTTGATATTACAGAAGAGACAGCAAATGATCCAAGTATCCAACTCAAAGTACAAACTGGATTTTGGGGTACAGAGACTGGTTTGATTAACCTACAATAACAATCAAGAGGCATAACTCTAGTCTCTTTCTCATTGCCGGCCGCTTGGTCGGTTTTTCTTATGCCTAAAATTATGGTACAATGGTTTTACAAGGAGATAGGTCTATGAAACCAGAGTATTTTGTAGTCGGGGATGTTCATGGCAAGTATCAACTCTTGGTTGATTTGTTGCAGAAGTGGAATCCTGAGCGTCAGCAATTGATTTTTTTAGGGGATTTGATTGACAGGGGTGAGGATTCCAAGGCTTGTTTGGAATTGGTCATGGATTTGGTGCAGAATCAGGGAGCCATTTGCCTGACAGGTAATCATGAGCGGATGTTCCTGGCCTGGTTGCGGGACCCTCAGGACCGCTATGACCATTATCAGAGAAATGGTGGTGATACGACCATCAATTCATTGCTGGGGCGTTCCTTGGATGCGTCGGTGGATGGTATGGTGGATGCCCATCAGGTTTCAGAGCAATATGGGGAATTGATTGACTTTCTAAAATCTTGTCCCTACTATCTAGAAACGGAGCTCTATATCTTTGTTCACGCGGGGGTTGACCTGACCTTGGATGATTGGCGGGAAACCAGTGAGCATGACATGGTTTGGTTGCGGTCCAAGTTCCACGAGGCAGCTAATGAAACTGGCAAGTGGATTATTTTCGGCCATACACCAGTCTATAATTTGTTTGGAACTAAGATGCGGATCAGTCAGATTTGGGACAGTGGTGATGGAAAAATTGGCATGGATGGCGGTGCTGTCTATGGCGGTGTCCTCCATGGTCTGGTCTGCAATCAATACGGGCCAATCGAAGACTATGTGGTCGGTCACACCCGATTCCAGTTGCAGATAGAAGATTAGTTTTTATCAGCTCCACCGTGAAACAGGGGAGAACAAGATTTTGTAAATAGACATATTAAAAAAGGCGATTGTGGTCGCCTTTTTGTGTATTCAGATAAAATTGTCTAAAAAGTCTGAGTGGTCACGAGAGTTGTTTGCAGAAGGTATTATGTCTTCAACCGAAAAGTCTGTGGCGCCTTTTTCAAGAGAAAGAAATAGCCGAAGCCGACGTAGAGCAGGAGAAGGCATGACACGCCGATGACATAGTAGTGAGAACCAATATCTACGCGGCTATTGAGATAGGCCACCCAGTAGAGGGCTCCACTGAGAAATTTATAGACAGGGTTGGTCACTTCCATGTCTTTGGTAAAGGGCTGCAACATATAATAGATAAAGAGGTCATGGAAGGAAAAGAGGGCGGTCAGGCTGGTCAATAGCAGGGCAGTTAGCAGATAGCTGCCAGGAGTGTATGTCGCCCGTGTAAAGAGGATAAGCCCTAAAAAGAGGGTGACAGCAAAGCGAGCGTTGTAGAAGATAGACTGCTTGAATCGGTAGTTGAAACCAGCAATAATGGTCTGCGGTTCCCGATAAAAGGGGTAATGGAGCATGGAAAGGTCGCAGTTGACAAAGACCATTTGAGCAATGGTTTTCCCCATTGAGCCGGCATACATGACTATAAAGGTCACCGGCAGGAAGGGTAGAAATCCTTTCTCGGCAGGAACCGTAAAGGTAGGGTCCAAGTACCGAATGAGCTCCAAGGTCGCAAAAATCAAGACCAGAATGCCGACCCGAAAGAGGGATTTTTTCTCTAGGATGGTTCGGTAGCGGTCAAATAGCAGAGCGTTTAGGTAGTTCATGCCTGATAGGTGGGACAGGTCCTTTCCTGTTTCCATACTCAGTTTCGCCTGCATCTGCAAACCTTGTCGGGTGTACTCGTTCCCCTTGGTCAGTTCAAAAAGTTTCTTATCCATCTGCAAGGACTGGTCCATGCAATAGTAGAGATAATCCAGATGGTTGGTCTGTTGTTTCAAATAACGATAGCCAAACCAAATCAGCAAGACCTGACAGACAAGCACAGGCAGTAAAAAGATGGGCGACAGATGATTGCGGAAAAGGATAAGACTGGCAATAGCTGCTAGACCAGTACCCAAGATAATCCAAGATTGCCAAGAATGACAGCGGGATAGAATCCGTCGATTAAAAAACCAGCGGTTGAGAGCCTGTCCAGCAAAGCTTCCTGCTGGAATGGTCAGTAATCCTAGAGGCAGATAGAGCCAATTTTCTGATAGGCTAGAAAAAATTAGCAAGGCAGGCAGGTAGGCCAGACTGGAGATAATAGGCTCTACAAAGAGTTGGCTCTGGAGAAAACTAGACTGGGAAAGTCCAAAATTTTGCATGAATTCCCGTTCGGACTTGGCGATAAAAGGCTCAAATCCCTTGCCAAACCGATAGGCATAGCCAACAAAGACCAGCCATAGAGAAAAGCCAAGGAGCCAAGTATCTGACGGGATTTGCCAAAAGTCCAGCTGATTGTTGGATAGGAGTTTAATCCAGAAGGCAGCAATGCAAGAATAGATGGTTAACCAAATTCCCTTGACAAGAAAACGACTGGGGATGGAGAGGATGTGCAGGATCAAAAAGAGACCAGACTTAAAACTGTAAGACTTGAAAATACTCTCTGGAATGCTCTTGCCCACAAGTGGCAGTTTTCGCAAATAGTAGAAAAATCCGTTGACGGTCCGATAGAGGTTGTACTTTTCCTGATACCAAAAATAACGTAGAATGGTTTTCATAAGCTCCTCCTAGTCTACTGTCAGCAAGGCAACCACTTCCTGTTCAAAATCAGGGTCGTGGAGCTTGTCACTCGGAACAGCCTGTAGTTCTTGGTGATGGAGCAACACAATCTCGTCGCAGAGATCCTGAGCCAGTTGTAGAATGTGGGTGGAAAAGATAATCACGGAATCTTTTTTGGCTTCCCGAATCAGCTGCTTGAACTCGTGGGCAGCCACGGGGTCAAAGGAAGTCAGAGGTTCATCCAAGAGCAGGACAGGAGGTTGGACAATCAAGGACAGGAGCAACTGGACCTTGTTCTGCATACCGTGGGAAAAATCCTTGAGCAGGCGATGTTGGTCTTCTTCTCCGATATCGACTAAGTTCAGCCATTCTTCTGGACTGCGAGGAGATTTGAGCTTATCCTTGTGAATATCCATATAGAAACGGACAAATTCATAGGCCGTCATAAAGGCAGGCAGTTGTGGGTAGGTTTGGGTAAATCCGATGTCCGTATTATCGTAGTCAAAGGCATTTCCATCCTTTACAAACTGAATCGAGCCACTATCCAAGGTCAGATTTCGGGCAATGCAGTTAAACAGGGTTGTCTTACCAGCTCCGTTCCGCCCCAGCAAGCCGTAAATCTTCCCTTTTTCAAAGGTAAAAGAAGCGTCTTCCAAAATGATTTTATGGTCGAATTTCTTGGAAATAGAAGATAATTTCAGTTGCATAGCCAATCTCCTTTTTGTTATATTGTTATGGATTTATCATACAATAAAAAACAAAAAAATTCAAGCAGATTTTTACTTGAATTTAGAAAGAGGATAGGGGTTGTTTTTGCTGCCCCTGGCCATTAAAGTTACTATCCTTTAGCCAGTTTTCAAGGGAACGCTTGCGGTCAGGCCATTCATGGTCTAATAGAGAAAACCAGGCGGTATCGCGGTTGCGTTCCTTATAGACTAGAGCCTGACGGAAGGTGCCTTCGTAGGTAAAGCCCAGACGGTTGGCAGCGACCTGACTGGCTTGGTTGAGCGAGTCGCATTTCCATTCATAACGTCGATAGCCCAGTTCTTCAAACACATAGTTCATGAGAAGATAGTGGGCTTCTGTCGCCTGTCGGGTCCGTTGCAGTTGTGGAGAAAAGATAAGCCAGCCAACCTCGATGCTACGGTGATTTGGAACAATATTCATTAGTGCCAAGCTACCAATGGCTTGTTGGCTTTCCTGGTCCACAATAGCTAGATAATAAGGGTCAATAGAATCCAACATCGTCTGGAAATAGGCTTGAAAAGAGTCACGGTCTGCAAAGGGTTCAAGGGCCAAGTAGGTCCAGTCAGCTTTCTTGGCATTTGGTCCATAAAACTGATAGAGATCATCTGCATGGTGCAGGCCCAGTTTTTCTAAGCGGACTGTTTTTCCTTGAAGAATATCCAGACTTGGTCGCTCACCACTGGAGTAATGTGGCAAGGGCATACCAATTTCTTGGCCGAATGAATTGATAGGCATGGTTCCCTCCTAATAATGCAAACTCCCTGCCACCCAGCCAGTTGCAAGACAGTAGGTGATATTAAAGCCGCCTGTATGGGCGTTGATGTCCAAGACCTCACCTGCAAAGTGAAGGCCAGGAATTTTCTTACTTTCCAAGGTTTTGGGGTTGATTTCCTTGAGGTCAACGCCACCCTTGGTCACAAAGGACTTGGCCAGGGACATCTTGCCGGTAATCTTGATCGGCAGGGATTTGAGCAGGGAGACCAGATTAGTCAGGTCTTTTTGGGAGACCTGCTTGACCTTGCAGTCGTAGTTCTCTGCGAAGAAGTCGGCTAGGCGGTCTGGCATGAGTTCAGCAAGGGCATTCTTGACGGATTTTTCTCTGTTCTTTTCTAAATGCTCAAACAAGTCTTGGTCAGAATAGGTTGGCAGAGCATCGAGAAATGCGGTTTCGCCGCCTTTGACAAAACTAGACAGACGAAGAGCAGCGGGCCCCGACAGGCCAAAGTGGGTAAAGAGCAGGTCGTGGGTGATGACGTGCTTGCCGTAGGTCAGGGTGACGTCGTCTAGGGAAATGCCTTGGAGCTTCTTGTGGGGGAAGTCGGTCAGAACCGGGCTTTCAGCGGCCTCAATCTCCGTGACTTCCAGCTTGAAGTGGCGGGCAATGTCGTGACCAAAGCCAGTCGAGCCAGTGGAGGGATAGGTCTTGCCGCCAGTGGTGACAATCAGCTGGGGAGCTGTAAAAGTCTCCTCGCTGGTCTTGACATGGAAGAGGTCATCAATCTTGCGGACGGAAACCACCTCAGTTCCTGTGCGGATGTCCACGCCATTTTCCAGCATCTTCATTTCCAGGCACTTGATAATGGTCTGGGAACGGTCGGTGGTCGGAAAGACACGGCCGTGGTCCTCCACTTTGAGCTTGACCCCGTTTTCCTGAAAGAAATTCATGATGTCATGGTTGTCAAACTGAGAAAAGACGCTGTATAGAAAGCGGCCATTGCCAGGAATGCCAGCTAGCAGGTCTTCTAGTGTACCGTTGTTGGTCACATTGCAACGTCCGCCGCCTGTGCCAGATAGTTTCTTGCCCAAACGCTTGTTTTTTTCCAGGAGCAGGGTCTTCTTGCCGTAAAAGCTGGAAGAAATAGCGGCCATCATGCCAGCAGGTCCCGCTCCGATAATAATGGTATCTACTGTATTCATGCCTTTATTGTATCATAAAATAGCAGAGCTGGTTGGCAGGTTACTCCCCTCTACTTATTTATTGGTCTAAATTTGACAGTTTAGGGTGCTTATGGTAATATTTTAATGATACAGTCAGTAGAAAAATCAAGTATTTGAGGATAATATGGGAATTGAAAAAACAGTCAGCGAATTGGCTGAGATTTTAGGTGTCAGCCGTCAGGCTATGAATAACCGGGTAAAATCACTTCCAGATGAGTTTGTTGAGAAGAATGATAAGGGCGTGACGGTGGTCAATCGTCAGGGTCTGGTCAAGCTGGAAGAGATTTACAAGACCACGATTTTTGAAGATGAGCCAGTCAGCGACGAAGTTCTTCACCGTGAAATGATTGAGATTGTCATCGATGGAAAAAATGAAGAAATCGAGCGCTTGTATGCCCAACTCAAGGTTAAGGACCAACAATTGGCTGAGAAAGATGAGCAGTTGCGGGTCAAGGATATCCAGATTGCGGAGAAGGATAAGCAGCTGGACCAACAGCAGCAGTTGACAGCCAAGGCTATGGCGGACAAGGAAGTTCTCAAGTTAGAATTAGACGAGGTTAAGGCCCAGGCGGAAGAGGTAAAACCGAAAGGTTTCTTTGCTAGATTATTTGGCAAATAGAGGGATCCTATTTTAGGAAATGTTCGGGAGTGACAAGTTGTCGCTCTCTTTTTTGCGACATAAAGGAGTGATTGTGGTAAGCTAGAAACAGATAATTTTCTGAAAATTTCGGAAACTATTCTAGAGGAGGTTGCTTTATGTCCTATTTTCAAAATTTTATGAAGGCCAATAAGGCCTATGTTGACTTGCATGGAACCCAGCATTTGCCCTTGCGTCCTAAGACCAAGGTGGCCATTGTGACCTGTATGGATTCGCGCCTGCACGTTGCCCAGGCCTTGGGGCTGGCTCTAGGGGATGCCCATATCTTGCGGAATGCTGGCGGACGTGTCACTGAGGACATGATTCGGTCTTTAGTCATTTCCCAGCAACAAATGGGAACGCGGGAGATTGTGGTTCTCCACCACACGGACTGCGGTGCGCAGACCTTTACCAATGAGGCTTTTGCGGAGCATATCCACAGGGATCTGGGTGTGGACGTTGCTGGACAGGATTTCTTGCCATTTACAGATGTGGAAGAGAGTGTTCGCGAGGATATGGAACTACTGCGGAAATCACCGCTCATTCCTGAGGATGTGGTCATTTCAGGTGCGGTCTATGATGTGGATACGGGTCGGATGACAGAGGTCAGCTAAGAACCTGTATTCACAGCTCGCCATCTTTAGCTAAAGCTAGTTTTCTGCTACTAAGCGTTCGTTTTTCTCGAAATACAGTCAGTATTCCAGCTCAAACGGCCTTGATTAGCAAAAAACTATCTCTTATCTACATGCACCTTACTTGTGAATATAGGTTCTAAGAGCAGAGTTGTGAAGTCGGATTATTTCCGGCTTTTTTTGTAAAAATACTTGACAGTCATTCGGAGTTGATGTAGAATTGTTTTATAAAAATAATACAAAGAAACAAAGGAGTCCTCTCATGTCTGATAATCGTATGAAATACACAATTGATAGCAATATGCAATTTCCTTTGGTGGAAATTGCCTTAGAGGCTGGAGAGTCGGCTTATATTCAACAGGGGAGCATGGTTTACCATACACCCAGTGTGACCTTAAATACTAAGCTCAATGCCCGCGGTGGTTCAGGATTCGGTAAGTTGCTGGGAGCTATCGGTCGCTCCATGGTGTCGGGTGAGTCTATGTTTATCACCCAGGCTGTATCTAATAGCTATGACGGGAAAATCGCCCTGGCGCCGTCCACACCTGGTCAAGTTATTGCCCTTGAGTTAGGTTCCAAGCAGTACCGCCTTAATGATGGAGCCTTTCTGGCTTTGGATGGTTCTGCTCAATATAAGATGGAACGCCAAAGTGTGGGCCGTGCCTTCTTTGGTGGCCAAGGCGGACTCTTTGTCATGACTACAGAAGGCGAGGGTACACTTTTGGCAAATGCCTTTGGTTCCATCAAGAAAATTGAGCTAACAGGTGGAAGCATCACCATCGATAATGCTCACGTGGTAGCCTGGAGTCGTGACCTCAACTATGATATTCACCTAGAAAACGGCTTCCTTCAGTCTATTGGTACTGGTGAAGGGATTGTCAATACATTCTCAGGTTATGGGGAAATCTATGTACAAAGCCTTAATATCGAGACCTTTGCCAATGTCATCGGTAGTCATTTGACTGTTTCGGGTGGCGACGGAGGTGGCGGTTCCACAACACTTTTAGATGCGATATTTTAACCAGTCGACCAGCTTTGGCTGGTTTTTATCTGCACATTTTTACCACTTACTTGTAAAATCTAACCACTTACTGAAATGCCCTTGCAAAATTCGAGTAAGTTGATATAATAAAACCAGAAAAAGCAAAGGAGGTCTTATGAAAGTTCGGATTGAATTAGATGACAGCTTAGAACAAGTCGAAGTGACTATCAGAAGCAATCAGTTAGGGCCAGAGTTGGAACAAATCCAGCAAGCCCTAAGTCGCCTGAGCCGTCCTAGTCTGGTCTTTTACAAGGGCACCAGTGAATATTTCTTGAAACTAGAAGACCTGCTCTTTTTTGAAACGGATGGAACCAAGATGATGGGACATACCAGGGATGATGCCTATGAAGTCAAGATGAAGCTCTATGAATTAGAAGACTGTCTCCCTGCTTATTTTTGTCGGGTTTCCAAGTCAACTATTGCCAATAGCAAGGCCATCTACTCGCTGGACAAATCCTTTTCAGGAACTAGTCGGATTTCCTTCTATCAGACCCACAAGGAGGTCCATGTGTCGCGGCATTATTATCATTTATTAAAAGAAAAGTTACGAGAAGTGAGGTAGAGAGATGAAAAAATATGGTTTAGGGATTGCCCTGCTGGTCTTGGCAGGCTTGGTCTTGTTTAGGGATTCACTAGGTTTGCATTTATCCATGCCCTTTTGGACCACTGTCTGGTTTGTTTTAACTTTTGTGACTGGATTTCACCGCTTGGTGAAGCTGGATTGGCTTAACAGTATTTTTTGTTTTGGTCTAGCTTTTATAGCAGTGAACTCAGTTTATGATTGGGTGAAGTTCGGGACCTGGAATATGGTTCTGTCACTTGTCCTGCTGTGCCTTGGTTTGAAACTGATTTTTAAACCCAAGAAGCGCAGACCAACTCATGGAGTTGGTACAGGGGTGATTGGCGATAAGGGTCGGGAAATAGCTTTTGGCTCCTCTACTCGCTACATTCATGAGGAAAATTTTATCCAGGATAGTGTGGAAGTGGCCTTTGGCTCTAGTATGGTTTATTTTGATCAAGCGGTTATTCTGGGAGATAAGGCTGAGTTTCATATAGATGCAGCTTTCTCATCAGTTAATCTTTATCTGCCGGCAAATTGGCAGGCGGTCGTGGAACTGGATAGTTCTATATCTGCTGTCAATAACTATGCAACTGGTATAGGAGAAAAGATGCTACATATCACAGGAGATATGGCCTTCTCCACTTTGAATATCTATTACACCTAGAGTGAACAGAGAGCAGTCTATCCAGGCTCCTCTGTAGAATAAAAAGTCAGAATATTCTGGAAATTATTCAAAAGAAAGGAATTATCATGAAAAAGATTTTGAAAAATACTACTTACCTATGGGTACTGACTGCAGATATGCTGTCCAATTTTGGTGATGTGGTCTATTATCTGGCCTTGATGAACTATGTTTTGCTGGTACCCAACAGTCGTCTGGCTCTGGCGATTGTGACCTTTTCGGAAATTTTCCCTAGCTTTATGGGGCTCTTTACAGGCTATCTGGCGGACAAGACAGTCAACAAGATTGGCACTATCAAGCTGACTCTGCTCTTTCGTGCGGTACTCTACCTCATCCTAGGCTTCTGCATGGGCTTTGAGCCAGCCCTCTGGATTGTCGTAGTGGCTGCAACTTTCAATGTCTTTGCAGACTTCGCTGGCTTCTATGAAAACGGCCTCTATACACCTCTGGGATTACGCGTAGCGCCCAAAGAAGAGCGGGAGCAGTACTCGGCCTTTCGCCAGACCGTGACCAGCCTCCTCAACATTGCCTTTCAGGCCCTCTCTGCCCTTTTGGTCGGCCTCCTCTCCTACCAAAACCTGGCCTTTCTCAACGCCGGCACCTTTTTAGCCGCCCTCCTCATCATGCAGCTGCTGACGCCAGCCTTTCGCAAACTCCTGACGGAGCAGCCTTTGAAAATAGCAGAGCAGCCGAGCCAGTCCGAGCCAGAAAACAAGGGACCGGGCATTCTAGCTTCCTTCAAGCAAGCAATCGTGGAGCTTCGCAAGATTCCCGAGTTCCGTCTGGTCCTGATTACCAGCCCCCTTATCAATGCCTGCGGAGCTATTCTCTATCCTATTTTGGTCCTCTTGATTAGCGAAGACCCAGGCCTTGTCTTCCTTAATGTTGAAACAACCCTTGCCCTGACCATTCTAATATTTTTTGTCGGAAATATTTTGGGTTCCTCTTTGGTCTTTACCTTGTTCAAAAAGACCAGCATGGTTACGCTTGAAGTGGCAGCTACTTTTTCTCTATTGGGGGTATTTGTAGGAATGTTGACTCACCAATTGCCTCTCATCCTATTCTTTTTAGCGACTATGGGAATTGGTTTCGGAGCTAGTGGTCCAAAATTTAATGCAAAATTTGTCAATTCCATGCCAGAGGAGCAGTTGGCAACGATAGGAGGTGGTGTTTCCACCTACTTCATGTTGGGTCAAGCTCTATTTCGGCTAGTTGTATCCGGTTTAGTCTTGCTATTATCAGTTGATCAGATTAGCTGGATTTTCCTGAGTACTAGTGTTTTTTTAGCTTTATATGTTATCTACTGGCTTATCAGAAATCAAAAAACACCTCAAAATCAGTCTGTATAGGCTGATTTTTCTGTTTTCTTACTCATATCTGTGCTATAATGTTCTTGATTGAAATTTTACAGGAGAGAAACATGACTAAACCAATTCGTGTGCGTTATGCACCAAGTCCAACAGGGCTACTACACATCGGTAATGCCCGTACAGCTTTATTTAACTATCTTTTTGCCCGTCATCACGGTGGTGACTTTATCATCCGTATCGAAGATACTGACCGCAAACGTCATGTGGAAGATGGTGAGCGTTCTCAGTTGGAAAACCTACGTTGGTTGGGGATTGATTGGGATGAAAGCCCAGAGACACATGAGAATTACCGTCAGTCAGAGCGTTTGGAACTTTATCAACAGTATATTGATCAACTCTTGGCTGAAGGTAAGGCCTATAAATCTTATGTGACCGAAGAAGAGCTAGCAGCAGAGCGTGAGCGCCAAGAAGCAGCTGGGGAAACACCACGTTATATCAATGAGTTTCTAGGCATGTCTGAGGACGAAAAAGCAGCTTACATCGCAGAGCGTGAAGCAGCTGGCATCGTTCCAACAGTCCGCTTGGCTGTCAATGAAGCAGGCATCTACAAGTGGGATGACATGGTTAAGGGCGACATCGAGTTTGAAGGGGCTAATATCGGTGGTGACTGGGTTATTCAGAAACGTGATGGTTACCCAACTTACAACTTTGCAGTTGTTATTGATGACCATGATATGCAGATTTCGCACGTTATCCGTGGGGATGACCACATTGCCAATACGCCAAAACAGTTGATGGTTTATGAAGCACTTGGTTGGCAAGCACCAGAGTTTGGTCACATGACCTTGATTATCAACTCTGAGACTGGTAAAAAGTTGTCCAAACGTGATACCAATACTCTTCAGTTCATCGAAGACTACCGCCGTAAAGGTTACATGCCAGAAGCTGTCTTTAACTTTATCGGTCTTTTGGGCTGGAACCCTGGTGGCGAAGACGAAATCTTCTCGCGTGAGGAATTTATTCAACTCTTTGATGAAAATCGTCTCAGCAAATCGCCAGCAGCCTTTGACCAGAAGAAAATGGATTGGATGAGCAACGAGTACATCAAGAATGCTGATTTGGAGACTGTTTTTAATCTTGCTAAGCCATTCTTGGAAGAGGCTGGTCGTTTGACAGATAAGGCAGAAAAATTAGTAGAACTCTATAAACCACAGATGTCATCTGCGGATGAAATTGTGCCTTTGACAGATCTTTTCTTCTCTGATTTCCCAGAGTTGACAGAGGCTGAAAAAGAAGTCATGGCAGGCGAAACAGTTCCAACTGTTCTCAACGCTCTTAAGGCAAAATTGGAAGCCATGACAGACGAAGACTTCCAACCAGACAATATCTTCCCACAAATCAAGGCAGTCCAAAAAGAAACAGGCATCAAGGGTAAAAACCTCTTCATGCCAATCCGTATCGCCGTCTCAGGTGAAATGCACGGACCAGAGCTACCAAACACCATTTATCTGCTCGGCCGTGAAAAATCTATCCAGCATATTGATAATATGTTGAAGAGTTTGTAAGATAAATAATCCCCGCTGTCACATGACGGCGGGGATTTGTCTGTTAGGGGAATTTAGCTTTCTAAAAATAGCCTCTCCACATAGCCTTTCTGCCTTGGAATGACTAGCTCTGTTTCCAGGAAATCTTTCAAATTTTCTTGTGGGACCCAGATGTAGTTGCTGGTTTCGTTGGCTTGGAGTTGGATAGCAGCTTTGTCCCAATTGGTTTCGGCCCAGTAGCAGTGGAAAATGCACTGGTCGTCATGGGCGACAAAGTGTGTATGGTGGCGGAGTTGGTCAACTATCAGCTCAATGCCTGTCTCTTCGCGGACTTCGCGCAAAATGGCTTGCTCTGCTATTTCCCCAAACAAGGCCGAACCTCCTGCTGTCGCTTCATAATAGTCAGGGTAGGAGGGTTTGGTGCTGTCGCGTTTCATGAAGAGGGTGCTACCGTCGTGGTGGCGGATGATGCACTCGACGACCAGGTGGTAGAGGCTGTCGGGAATGGGTTCTCCGCGTGTGAGAGTTTGGTCGGTCAAGTGACCGTGGGCTGTGTAGGCGTTCCAGATTTCCATTTCATTCTCCTGTCAATTTTGTAGTTATTCAGTATAGCACATCTGTAAGTGTAAGGCAACATGTTTTGTTTTTGTACGGACAAGTGTTATACTGGGGCTACTAACTCAAAGGAGAAATTTATGCAACCTATTATTCCTCACCTCTGGTATGACACAGAGGCAAAAGAAGCGGTGGCTTTTTTCTACCATTTGTCAAGTCTATCAAGGTATTTGATGAAAAATATTTTGAGTTCAATAGTCAAAATAAGGCAATTGTTTTCTTTTGGACTAAAGTTACGTGTAAAAAAGAGTACACGAAATTAACACCTTATGTTGAAAATTTTTGATAAGGTGTTACAATGATAGTGCATAAACAATTTTACTGATTTTGGGTTGAAATATAATCGTAAAGTTTGTTATGCGTTATGAGGTAATACATTGTCCGAATGAGACGATGTATGGAGGCAATCGTGTGTGGCTTGGTTGAAGTCATTTGCGATTGCCTTTTTCGTTTCTCATAAAAGTCTGCTATATGGCAAGGATTGGTGTGACTAGCTGAAGCGATATTGTGAATGCATTTGAACAGAATCTTTCTAGCATAGGGATTGCCACGCTTGGTAATGTGTTCCTTAGCGATGAAGTTTCCAGATTCATAGTGTCTCAGGTCAATACCGATAAAGGCATTGATTTGATTGGCAGACTGAAAACGGCGAATATCTCCCAGTTCGCCAATAATACTTGTTGCAGTAGTCTCAGCGATACCAGGAATAGAAAGCAGAATGTCATACTCTGGTAAAGGTTGGGCTAGTTCCACCATTTCGTCTAAGACTGCTTGTCTCTGTTCAGAAAGTCTAAGCAATTCTTTCGCATAGTAACGCACCTCTTCCATGATTGGAGAGGTTTTCTTGACGGCACAATAAGATTGATTAGCTAGTGCTGTAAGCTTCTCAGCTAAGTAAGCCACACGCTTGTCCGAAATCCGTTTTGTAGTGGACAGACGGATGCTCTCTGAGAGTTCGTCCTTGCTTAAATCAAGCACGAAGTCCTTGCAAGGAAAAGCTATGACCAGATTCCAGTATTGTTCGCCAGATGGTGTTGATAAGATATTTTCCAATTCAGGAAAAGTGACTTGTAAGACCTTGTGCAGACGGTTTTTAGCTCGAACGATGTCCTCGGTCAGATTCTGATAGAAACGGCTGAGATCCCGCAAGTTTTGGTAGACTTCTTTTTGGACATACGTCGTTTTACGATTCAGTACAAACTGAGATTGAGCTAGTTTTTCGGCGTCAATTTGATCTGTTTTCCGCACACGCAAGCTATCCAGTTGCTTCTTAGCTTCTAAGGGATTGAGTCGTGTATAAGCGTAGCCATGTTCATCTAGAAAAGCTTGAAGACGACGAGAATAGACGCCTGTTGCTTCAAAAATGATTTCTGGCTTGTGGACGGTTTTCAAATCGCCAAGTAGCCGAGAAAAGCCAATGGCATCATTGGACATGGTATAGCCATGAACTTTCTCGCCGTTAACTAGAATGGCTACTTCTGAACTTACTTTACTCACGTCAATCCCAAATACTACTCGCATGATATTACCTCTTTGTCTTGAATGATTCCTTGTTTTAGTGATGTCATTTTTCTACCATTTGTCAAGTCTATCAAGGTATTTGATGAAAAATATTTTGAGTTCAATAGTCAAAATAAGGCAATTGTTTTCTTTTGGACTAAAGTTACGTGTAAAAAAGAGTACACGAAATTAACACCTTATGTTGAAAATTTTTGATAAGGTGTTACAATGATAGTGCATAAACAATTTTACTGATTTTGGGTTGAAATATAATCGTAAAGTTTGTTATGCGTTATGAGGTAATACATTGTCCGAATGAGACGATGTATGGAGGCAATCGTGTGTGGCTTGGTTGAAGTCATTTGCGATTGCCTTTTTCGTTTCTCATAAAAGTCTGCTATATGGCAAGGATTGGTGTGACTAGCTGAAGCGATATTGTGAATGCATTTGAACAGAATCTTTCTAGCATAGGGATTGCCACGCTTGGTAATGTGTTCCTTAGCGATGAAGTTTCCAGATTCATAGTGTCTCAGGTCAATACCGATAAAGGCATTGATTTGATTGGCAGACTGAAAACGGCGAATATCTCCCAGTTCGCCAATAATACTTGTTGCAGTAGTCTCAGCGATACCAGGAATAGAAAGCAGAATGTCATACTCTGGTAAAGGTTGGGCTAGTTCCACCATTTCGTCTAAGACTGCTTGTCTCTGTTCAGAAAGTCTAAGCAATTCTTTCGCATAGTAACGCACCTCTTCCATGATTGGAGAGGTTTTCTTGACGGCACAATAAGATTGATTAGCTAGTGCTGTAAGCTTCTCAGCTAAGTAAGCCACACGCTTGTCCGAAATCCGTTTTGTAGTGGACAGACGGATGCTCTCTGAGAGTTCGTCCTTGCTTAAATCAAGCACGAAGTCCTTGCAAGGAAAAGCTATGACCAGATTCCAGTATTGTTCGCCAGATGGTGTTGATAAGATATTTTCCAATTCAGGAAAAGTGACTTGTAAGACCTTGTGCAGACGGTTTTTAGCTCGAACGATGTCCTCGGTCAGATTCTGATAGAAACGGCTGAGATCCCGCAAGTTTTGGTAGACTTCTTTTTGGACATACGTCGTTTTACGATTCAGTACAAACTGAGATTGAGCTAGTTTTTCGGCGTCAATTTGATCTGTTTTCCGCACACGCAAGCTATCCAGTTGCTTCTTAGCTTCTAAGGGATTGAGTCGTGTATAAGCGTAGCCATGTTCATCTAGAAAAGCTTGAAGACGACGAGAATAGACGCCTGTTGCTTCAAAAATGATTTCTGGCTTGTGGACGGTTTTCAAATCGCCAAGTAGCCGAGAAAAGCCAATGGCATCATTGGACATGGTATAGCCATGAACTTTCTCGCCGTTAACTAGAATGGCTACTTCTGAACTTACTTTACTCACGTCAATCCCAAATACTACTCGCATGATATTACCTCTTTGTCTTGAATGATTCCTTGTTTTAGTGATGTCATTTTCAATACTCGACGTCTGGCGTCCCACATACTTTGATAACATTCTTTCTAAAACAGGTGTCTTGCCAGTTTTTGTTGCGACGTCTAGCGTCAAAAAGCCCTACGACTTAACAAGACACCTCTACTTTATCATAAAGAAAAAGTAGTGAGTACTTTCTCCCGTCGGAGATTTCCTCACTACTAATCTTAGTATGTTTATGTGGACCTATTCGGTGGCAAGCTGGACTGGACCTATACCATTACGGATACGCCTTCGGGTGATTCGGATTTGATTCAGTTTCAACTGGGCGATATGACCTTGGCGGCTATTAGTGCGGGTCCATACTTTAAGCTCAATGAGTCCATGTCCCTTATGGTCAATGTAGCCAGCAAGGATGAAGTGACACGTTTGTACCAAGCCTTGTCAGAAGGCGGTCGTATTCTCATGCCTTTGGGAGAGTATCCCTTCAGCCCTTACTATGTCTGGTTGGAAGACCGCTTTGGTCTGTCTTGGCAACTATCTTATGCACCCGACTTGGTCAAGTCTTATCAGTTTGACATCTGTCTGCTCTTCTCGCAGGAACAGGTTGGTTTGGCCCAGCCTATGTTGGACTACTACAAGGACAAGCTCCCTCAGGCTAGTGTCGGTCAACTTTCCTACTACGGTGAAGGGGAGGCTGCTGTTGAGGCTGCCAAACTGAACTATGCGGAACTTCTTATCGCTGGACAGAAAATGATTGTCATGGACCACGGCTACGGGGGTGAAGCTTCATTCAACGAAGCCTTCTCGCTCATGGTCTATGTGGATAGTCAGGACGAACTCAATTTCTATTATGACCTCTTATCAGCAGTGCCAGAGGCGGAAATGTGCGGTTGGGTCAAGGACCAGTTTGGGATTTCCTGGCAGATTGTACCGCGTATGTTGATGGAAGCATACGATACGGCTAGCCAAGAAACTGTCAAGGCTGTTAATGATGCAGTGTTGACCATGAAACGTCTAGATTTCGCAACTATTCAAACGATATTAAATTAGTCAAGATTGGCAGGAACTGGATAGCAGTTTCTGTTTTTTCTATTAGACAAGAATGAATTGGCTCGGTTTTTGGTATAATGAAAGAAAGTAGAGGGGAGACCACATGAAAGCAATAGAAAGACGAAAGCACATTTTATCACTTTTACAGGAAACATCTCAACCACTTTCAGCGAATTACCTAGCAAAAGAATTTGGAGTGAGCCGTCAGGTGATTGTGGGAGATATAGCCTTGCTTCGAGCAGAGGGGGATCTGGTTTTGGCGACTCCGAGAGGCTACCTACTGCAGTCTTCTCTGGCGTCTATTGAGGGAGCTTATGTTCGTAAAATAGTTTGTCAGCATGGACCAGAAGATGTTGAAAAAGAGTTGACTATCCTATTAGAGGGAGGAGCTCAAATCCTTGATGTCGAAATTGAACATCCTATTTACGGTCTATTATCTGGCAAACTAAATATTACCAGTTTTGAAGATCGGGACCGTTTTTTAGATGATTTGAGTCATTATAAAGGAGTACTATTGAGTAATTTAACAGAAGGAGTTCATACTCATACTGTCTCATTTCCCTCGGTTCAAGCCTACCAAGAACTTTCTTTGGTATTAAAGGCTGCAGGAATTTTGCTAGAAAATCAATAAAACATTACAGGTGTCTTGACACCTGTAATGTTCAGAACGTAGACAAACTAGCTTTTGTATAAATAAACTTAGTAGCTCCGCTAAGAAGAAATAAAAATTTGATTTATTTTGCAAGCGGAGCGAGCCCTAAGCCGGGACTTTCCGCTGTGATGAAAATGCTTGAAACGTTGTCGTTTCAAGCATTCGGAGCCTGTGAGACCTTAGGCTCAAAGGCTAGGTATGGAATTCCGAAGGAAGTCGCTACCGTCCGACATCACCTCAGGAAAGTCTGAAAAGAGACTTTGTCTACAAACTCAACATTACAGGTGTCTTGACACCTGTAATGTTTTGGTTTATAATCGAACCTATAGAAAGAGAGGTTCCTTATGTCCCAATTAACACTATCATCTAAAAGTTCCGTCAAGCAGCTTTCCATTAGTGCGATTCTTACTGCATTTGCTATATTGATTCCACTGATGATGCCGATTAAAATTGTTATTGGTCCAGCATCCTACACACTTGCTAGTCATATTCCGTTGTTTATTGCAATGTTTATTTCACCAGCAACGGCCATATTGGTAGCATTGGGCTCCAGTTTAGGCTTCTTTTTAGCAGGATTTCCTATTGTCATCGTATTTCGTGCATTAACCCACTTGATTTTTCTTACTCTGGGAGCTTTTTTAATAAATCGATTTCCAAGTTTTATGGACACCAAGCGTTTCTTCATATTAGGGATTGGTCTCAATCTACTTCATGGCTTAGGGGAGTATATTGTGGTCATGGCCCTGACTTCGGGTGGGCAGACTTCAGATACTTATTGGATGACTATGCTTGGCTTAGTTGGTCTAGGTTCTGCACTTCATGGATTGCTCGATTTTAGTTTGGCATATTATTTTTGGAAAATCTTGAAAGAACGGAAAATTTATCAACCTTAATGTGAGTTGAGATAAAATATAGTCTAGAAGTCGGAGAAAACTCTCTGGCTTTTTCTTGTTTTTCTGTAAATGTACGAGATTTATTCAATTTTTTTAAAAAATGTGTATAAATATGTTGCAAAAAGTATAAATATACACTATAATAGTCACTAAGTTTTATTTGCTAATTTAAATAGAAATGAGAATGTTTATGACGAAAGAAAAATTAATCCTAGCCTATTCAGGTGGTTTAGATACTTCGGTTGCTATTGCATGGTTGAAGAAGGATTATGATGTTGTCGCTGTCTGCATGGACGTGGGTGAGGGTAAGGATTTGGAATTTATCCATGACAAGGCCTTGTCGATCGGTGCGGTTGAGTCCCATGTTATCGATGTTAAGGAAGAGTTTGCCTATGACTACGTGCTTCCTGCCCTCCAAGCTCAAGCCTACTATGAGCAAAAATACCCATTGGTATCCGCTCTCAGCCGTCCTTTGATTTCTAAAAAACTGGTTGAAATTGCCCACCAGACTGGCGCGACGACTATTGCCCACGGTTGTACCGGTAAGGGAAATGACCAGGTTCGTTTTGAGGTGGCAATCGCTGCCCTGGATCCAAACTTGAAGGTTGTGGCTCCGGTTCGTGAATGGCACTGGTCTCGTGAGGAAGAGATTATCTTTGCCAAGGAAAATGGTGTGCCGGTTCCAGCTAATTTGGACAGCCCTTACTCAATCGACCAAAACCTTTGGGGTCGTGCCAATGAGTGTGGTGTCTTGGAAAATCCATGGAACGAGGCGCCAGAAGATGCATTCGGTATCACGACTGCTCCAGAAAAGGCACCAGATACGCCTGAATATGTCGAAATCGAATTTAAGTCTGGTGTACCTGTTGCCGTCAATGGAGAAGAGCTGAGCCTGGCTAATTTGATTCAGAAACTCAATGTGATTGCGGGTGCCCATGGTGTTGGTCGTATCGACCACGTTGAGAACCGTTTGGTGGGTATCAAGTCGCGTGAAATCTACGAGTGCCCAGGTGCCATTACCCTCTTGACAGCTCATAAGGAAATTGAAGATTTGACCCTGGTTCGTGAAGTAGCTCACTTCAAACCAATCATTTCCAATGAATTGTCAAACTTGATTTATAACGGTTTGTGGTTCAATCCAGCGACAGATGCTTTGAAGGCTTACTTGAAACAAACCCAGTCAGTGGTAAACGGTACTGCCAAGGTAAAATTGTTCAAGGGTACAGCTCAAGTCGTTGCTAGAAAATCACCAAACTCACTCTATGATGAAAATCTTGCAACCTACACAAGTGCAGATACCTTTGACCAGGCAGCAGCAGTCGGCTTTATCAAGCTCTGGGGCTTGCCAACCAAGGTAAATGCGGAAGTACATCACCAAAACCAATAGGAGATTTTGATGGAAAAGAAATTATGGGGCGGTCGTTTTGAGGCCAGCTTGGAGGCCTGGGTGGAGGAATTTGGTGCCTCTATCCGCTTCGACCAGAAACTAGCCAAGTTTGATATTCAAGGATCCATTGCCCATGTGACCATGCTGGGTCAGACAGGTATCATTGAGCAGTCTGAAGCAGACACTATCAAGGCTGGTCTGGAAGAGCTCTTGGCTGAGTATGAGACTGGTCAGCTGGAATTCGACGTGACCAACGAAGACATCCACATGAACATGGAATCGCTCTTGACGGAAAAAATCGGTCCAGTGGCTGGCAAGCTCCACACGGCTCGTTCACGGAATGACCAGGTCGCGACAGACATGCACCTCTATCTCAAGGACAAGCTCCATGAGGTGATTGAGAAATTGGCCAATCTACGTCAGGTCTTGGTCCATTTGGCTGAGGAACATGTGGAGACCATTATGCCGGGCTATACGCACTTGCAGCATGCCCAACCCATTTCTTTTGGTCACCATCTCATGGCCTACTATCAAATGTTCACCCGTGACAGCGAGCGCTTTACTTTCAATATCCAGCATGCGGACATGTCACCGCTGGGCGCAGCGGCCCTTGCAGGAACTACTTTCCCCATTGACCGTCAACTGACTTCTGATTTGATGGGCTTTGCCAAACCTTACAGCAATTCATTAGATGCGGTGTCTGACCGTGATTTCATCTTGGAATTTTTGTCTAATAGCTCTATTCTCATGATGCATGCTTCTCGTCTATGCGAGGAAATCATCAACTGGTGTTCCCACGAGTACCAATTTGTCACCCTATCGGACACCTTCTCAACAGGTTCCTCTATCATGCCGCAGAAGAAAAATCCTGATATGGCAGAGTTGATCAGAGGAAAATCGGGTCGGGTAGTGGGCAATTTGGTTGGTTTACTGACCGTCATGAAGGCTCTGCCATTGGCCTACAACAAAGACCTCCAGGAAGATAAAGAGGGCATGTTTGACACGGCGGAGACCATTACAGTTGCCATTGACATACTGGCCGGTATGCTGGAATCTATGACCGTTCACAAGGATAGAATGGCTGTTTCAACCGAGAAAGACTTCTCCAATGCGACTGAGTTGGCAGACTACTTGGCCAGCAAGGGAATGCCTTTCCGCCAGGCCCATGAAGTGGTCGGCAAGCTAGTCTTGGAATGCACCAAGGCTGGTCACTACTTGCAGGATATTCCGCTGGAACGTTACCAAGAAGTGACGGACTTGATTGAGGAGGACATCTACCAGGCCCTGCAATCTCGTACAGCGGTGGAACGCAGAACCTCACTGGGTGGGACAGGATTTGAGTCAGTTCAACACCAAATTCAGCAAGCGACAGTGGAATTAAACCCAGATAAATAATGAAAAATGCCTCTAAACGTGATGTTTATTGGCTTTTTTGAATTTTATGGTATAATAGAGGTAATTTTGAAAGATGGAGTGACAGTTTGAGAAAAAGCTACCGTGTCAAGCGCGAACGAGATTTCAATGATATTTTTTCCAAGGGACACAATGTTGCCAATCGACGCTTTGTGGTCTACCGTTTGGCCAATCAAAAAGAGCATTTCCGTGTAGGTTTATCTGTCAGCAAGAAGTTAGGAAATGCCGTCACACGCAATAAAATCAAGCGTCGCCTGCGGCATGTTCTGCTTGAATTGAAAGAGGATATACAGGCAGAGGATTTTGTCATCATTGCCCGTAAGGGTGTGGAGGAATTGACCTACCAAGAAATCAGGAAGAATCTGCTCCATGTTTTGAAACTTGCGAAACTCTACCAGGAAGGTGTTGAGATTGAAAAAGAAAATTAAATGGGCGGGCCTCTTGACCCTGTCCCTTGTCGTATTAGCGGCCTGTGGAAATCAAGCCAGCAACCAATCTTCGGGTGTCTGGGATTCACTCATTGAGTGGTTTGCCAGCATCATCCAATTCTTGTCTATCAATGGTCATATCGGTATTGGGATTATCCTTTTCACTATCTTGATTCGGACCTTATTGTTGCCACTCTTTCAGATTCAGGCAAAATCCTCTCGCAAGATGCAGGAAATTCAGCCGCAGCTGAGAGAGTTGCAGGAACGCTATCCAGGCAAAGATATGGAAAGCCGCCAATTATTGGCTGAAGCGACCCAGCGTCTTTACAAAGAAAACGGCGTCAGCATGGGGTCATCCTTTATACCGCTTTTGATCCAGATGCCCATTCTTTTGGCTCTTTTCCAAGCCCTGACTAAGGTGGATGCTCTCAAGGTTGGCCAGTTTCTCTGGATGAACTTGGGTCAGCCGGACCCGTACTTTATTTTGCCGATTCTGGCTGCGGTCTTCACCTTCCTTAGTACCTGGTTGACCAATAAGGCTGCGCCAGAGAAAAATGGTGCTCTGACCGTGATGATGTACGTCATGCCGTTTCTCATTTTCTTCTTTGCGGTGACGTCAGCTAGCGGGGTTGCCCTTTATTGGACCGTGTCCAACGCCTACCAAGTCGTTCAAACCTTGATTTTCAATAATCCTTTTAAAATCATAGCAGAGCGTCAAGCTAAGATTGATGCAGAGAAAGCGCGCCAGGCTAAAATCAGGAAAGCTCAGAAAAAAGCCCAGAAAAAGAAATAGGATAGTAGGAGAGAAAAGATGAAATTTACAGGTGCAAATGTTGAAGAAGCCATCCAAAATGGTTTGGCAGAATTAAATATCCCTCGTAAGAAGGCACATATTACTGTCGTTGCTCGTGAGAAAAAAGGTTTCCTTGGTTTTGGTAAGAAACCAGCGGTCGTCGATATTGATGTTATCAATGAAACAACGGTTGTCAAGGCTAACCAGAAGGCTGTTCGTGGCGTTCCAGATGAAATCAACGAGCAAAACGAGCCAGTGAAAAGCGTATCAGAAGCGACGATTGACCTTGGTAAGGTTGTTGCCGCTGTTAAGGAATACGAAAAGTCTGGTGAGGTCTTAGAGGATGATATCAAGGCTCAGATTCTGAAAAATGAAAAAGAAGCGACTACGATTTTAGAAGAAACAGGTCGTATCGAAATTTTGCCAGAAGAACTCCTGCAACCGGCCACTGCAGAAGAGACAATTGAAGAAGTTGTTGAAACTCCTGAGGCTACTGAGGAGACAGAGCCTGTTTCAAAATCGGAAGAGTTTTCCGACTTAGACATTAAAATCGAGTACCAGCATGACATTGAGCAGGTGGTGGCAGAAGTATCAGCTTACGTGCAGGAAATCTTGGATGACATGGACGTTGAGGCACGGATCGAGACCAGCCATAACCGCCGTACCATCAACATTCAGGTTGATACAAATGAGCCTGGTCGCGTAATCGGCTACCACGGCAAGGTCTTGAAGGCGTTGCAATTGTTGGCGCAGAACTTCCTCTACAACCGCTATGAGCGCAATTTCTACATCAATATCAACGTTAATGACTATGTGGAACATCGTGCAGAAGTCTTGCAAGGCTACGCTCAAAAATTGGCGGAGCGGGTCCTGGCAGAACAAGAGGCCTATCACACAGATCCGATGTCTAGCAGTGAGCGCAAGATTATCCACCGGATTATTTCCAAAATGGACGGCTTGACCAGCTATTCTGAAGGTAGCGAGCCTAACCGCTATGTGGTCGTGGACATTGAAGGACACAACGATTAAAAGAGGTTTAGCCTCTTTTTTTCACACTCCTTACTGAAAATAGGTCAAAATGCCTTGACAAACAGTCAGAATTCTTATAAAATAGTTTGGTATGTTTAGTAACTGATCAAAACTAGCCGGCTAAACGAATACAAGAATCTAAGAGGAGGTATTCATCGTGAAACGTACTTTTCAACCAAGTAAAATCCGTCGTGCTCGTAAACACGGATTCCGTAACCGTATGTCAACCAAAAACGGCCGTCGTGTCTTAGCAGCTCGTCGTCGTAAAGGACGCAAAGTGCTTGCAGTGGCATAAGAAGACGAATGTAAAACCAGCAGAAACTCGAGTCTGCTGGTTTTTTCTTTTTTAATAATAAACAGATAGGTGAGATGGAAGGACCGAGATACGAATAGGAAGACTATCTCCCTCGTCTCCATCAATGTTGATTTGTAGGTCCCCATCGAGAAGTTTGATTTCCCCTTCCTTGAAGGTTTCATAACCCAGGCTATTACTTTCTTCTGTGACGCCGCCCATCAGCTGAGGAATGGCAGATACCGTATTTAAGAAGTGGCTATCTTTCAGATAGAGCAGGTGTAAAAGGCCGTCATCTACCTTGGCATCTGGAAGAAGGGTTTCAAACCCACCAATGGAATTAGTTAGCCCAATCAGGATGGTTGTCGAGGCAATTTCCTTAGTCTCGCCGTCTAATTGAATCTGAAACTCATAGAGTTGGTTGTTTATCAATTCCTTGAAGCCATTGATGAAATAGGCCATCTTCCCATAGCGGGTTTTCTCATCTGGATCAACATTATTGATAGCTTGTGGAATAGCGCCGATTGCCACGACATTCATAAAGTAGCTATCGTTGACCTGGCCAATATCAAGAGGGCGCTTACGGTTTGGATCAAATTGTTTAATAGCTTGCGCTGGATCAAGGGGAATTCCCAAGGCTCGCGCTAAGTCGTTGACCGTACCTAGTGGGAAAAATCCAAAATTCGGTCGATATTCTTCCTTAGCCAGACCACTGATGCCCTCGTTAACTGTCCCATCTCCGCCCATGACAAAGACACTGTCAAAACCTTCTTGCGCAGCCTCCTTGACGAATTGGCAAGCATCTCCGCCTTTTTGAGTCTCTTTGATAAGGACTTGGTCAAAATATTCCTCCAATTTGACCTGGGCCAAGTCTCTAAACTCCAGGGCACGTTCCCCACCAGAACTAGGATTCACTACTAATAAAGCTTTTTTCATGCGAATCTCCTTTCAAAATACAACTTACCTCTATATTATAAGGTATTTAGGCTGTGATTGCAAAAGGAAGCTCCTTGTCCCGTGAATTCAATATATCAAAAAACAATTAAAAGTGATATACTAGATATATCAAAAAACAATTAAAAGTGATATACTAGGATATTATAAGGAGGAATCGATATGGTAACAAAAGAAGAAGCAGTCCAATTGTTACAGGACATGATACAGATTAATACAGAAAATGATAATGAAGAAGAACTGGCTCGCTATATTCAAGAGTTTTTATCTGCTCATGGCATCGAGAGCGAGTTAGTGGAATTTGCGCCAAGACGTGCTAGTTTAGTAGCGGAAATTTCAAATGGGCCTGGGAAAAAATTGGGACTAACTGGTCACTTGGATGTTGTCAGTGCTGGCAATGCCGAGGATTGGACTCACCCTCCTTTTTCAGGTTTCGTTGATGAAAACAAGATTCTTTGGGGACGGGGAGCTTCAGATATGAAGTCGGGTCTTGCAGCTCTTATTCTGGCTATGGTTGCCCTCCATGAATCACAAGACTATTCAGGGACCATTCGATTGTTGGCGACTGTTGGTGAAGAAGTTGGAGAATATGGTTCCAAGCAGCTAACGAAGCTGGGCTATGTGGATGATTTAGATGGTTTGCTAATTGGAGAACCTTGTAATATTGGGATTATTTATGCTCATAAAGGCTCGTTGAACTACAAGGTCACTTCCAAGGGTACGGCAGCCCATTCTTCCATGCCAGAACTCGGGAACAATGCCATTGAGCACCTCAATCATGCTATGCTGAAGATATCAGAAGCTATTGCACAAGAAGCAACAAAGCATACTGATCCAGAGTTAGGGCAAACCTTTCATAATATTACGGTGGTAACAGGGGGCCAACAGGTGAATTCTATTCCCGATTGGGCAAGTTTTGAAGCTAATGCCAGGACAATCCCTGCTTTTGATAACCAAGACGTAATTCGAACAGTCAAGGAAGTGATTGAAGAGCTGAATGAGCAAGAAGGATTTGATTTAAGTATAGAGGTGACTGCTGATCAAAAACCAGTTGTTAGTGATAAGAATTCTCCACTCATTCAGTCTATTTTGAAAGTACAGCAGCAGTTTCCTAGTTTACAGGTTCCTGCCCAATTGAAGCAGATGGAAGAGGTTTTAGGAGGTGACCTGTCAGGACAAAACAATCTGCCAACCACCTTAGTCCCTCTAGCGGTGTCGGGAACAACCGATGCAGCCCAATTTACTCTGTCGGAGAAAACGTTTGACGTGGCCGTTTATGGCCCAGGCATTCCCATGCTCAATCACAAGATTGATGAACGTTTACCGGTGGAGCAATACTGGGATTTTATTGCGATTTATCAAGCCATTCTATCTGACTATCTTTCATAATTGGAATGTTTGCTGGATACTGATGAAAGATAAAACTGTTATAGGCGTCATCTGTTTATATTCTATTCAAAAATGTGATATAGTAGAGAAAGAAAAGGTCTCACAGGATTTAAAGATGGCCAGTTTGAAGAATAACCATAAAAGAAAGCATCGGACAGGGTTCGGTGCTTTTTCTCAGCCAAAGACAGAGGTGGCTTATGGTATAATGGTAGAAAAGAAAGAGAAGTATGATGATAGACATATTTGATACCCATACCCACCTCAACGTCGAGCAGTTTGATGGTCGGGTCCAAGAAGAACTAGATTTTGCCAAGGAGATGGGGGTCACCCTCCACAACGTCGTCGGTTTTGACCGAGCAACCATTGACAAGGCTATGGAGCTTGCTGATCAGCATCCTGAAATCTATCTGACATTGGGCTGGCATCCGACAGAGGCTGGCACTTATGATGAAGAAGTTGAACGTTATCTACTCAAGGCTCTTAAGCATCCCAAGGTCATTGCCCTGGGGGAGATTGGGCTGGACTACTACTGGATGACGGCAGATAAGGAAACCCAGGCCCATATCTTCAAGCGACAGATGGAGTTGGCCAAGCAGTTGGATTTGCCCTTTGTGGTTCATACTCGTGATGCTTTGGAAGATACCTACCAGATCATCAAGGAAGTCGGCGTCGGTCCGCGCGGAGGTATCATGCATTCCTTCTCTGGTACGCTGGAGGAGGCTCAGGCCTTCATGGACTTGGGTATGCACATCTCCTTCTCGGGAGTAGTGACCTTCAAAAAAGCTGTCGAACTTCAAGAAGCGGCGCAAGCGTTGCCCCTAGAAAAAATCCTGGTTGAAACGGATGCGCCCTATCTGGCCCCAGTTCCCAAGCGTGGTCGGGAAAATCGCACCGGCTACACCAGATATGTGGTGGATATGTTGGCCCAGCTTCGCAACCAATCGGTCGAAGAAGTGGCGAAAGCGACCTACGAGAATGCAAGGAGCTTGTTCAGAATTGACTCAGAAAATTAAGATTCAAGAAGTCCTCGTTGTCGAGGGCAAGGATGATACGGCAAACTTGAAACGGTTTTACGAGGTGGATACCTACGAAACCAGGGGTTCTGCCATATCAGACGATGACTTGGAACGCATCGAGAAACTCCATGACCTGCGTGGCGTCATTGTCTTTACCGACCCAGACTACAATGGGGAGCGGATTCGGAAAATCATTATGCAGGCCATTCCCACGGTCAAACACGCTTTTTTACAGCGGGACGAGGCTGCCCCTAAGTCCAAAACAAAAGGACGATCCCTGGGGATTGAGCACGCCAGCTTCGAAGACTTGGAAAAGGCCCTGGCGGGCGTTCGTGGCTACTATGATGACGAAAATAACTTTGACATTAGCAAGTCAGACCTGATTCGCCTAGGCTTGCTTATGGGTGGCGACAGCCGCAAGCGGAGAGAACATCTGGGAGAGAAGCTCCGTATCGGCTACTGCAACGGCAAGCAACTCCTCAAACGCTTGGAGCTGTTTGGGATAAGTTTGGTGGAAGTGGAGGAGTGTATGGTGAGCTATCATGGATAGAGTTTACGCTGTTAAGTGCTTGGTAAAAAACGAGTTTGAGCCAACTTATGAGAATTACTCATCTTATGAAGAAGTGACCTATTTGCTGCCGGCTGATGTCCTTGTTTGGGAGGATGAGCAGGTTGATAAGAACAAACTAGCAGACTATTTGCGTGGTTCAGTTGAAGATGGCTATGTCAATGCGGATGGGATTTGGAAACAGAGTCGTTTGTTTCATATTGCTGGTGTGCAAGAAATGGACGACAGGGTAGAGTTTGATGGACCAGCCGTGGAAGTCTATCGCTGGTTTTACAATTTTAAACGTCTAGTTACTGAGGAAGAATTTTTGAATCTCTATTATTTTGATGATTTGGGGAGATAGGGAATGTCTAGACGAGAACAAGTTGTCTTAACCAATATGTGTATGATTAGCGAGGGTCAGCGGGTGTTGGTCCAGGAACGAAAGTCAGCAAAGTGGCCGGGAATCACATTTCCTGGAGGGCATATCGAGCCAAATGAGTCGCTTATTGCCTCTGTCATTCGTGAAATCAAGGAAGAAACGGGTTTAACTGTATCCAATCTCGAACTCTGTGGCATTCAAAACTGGACGGATCCTACTGACCAGTATCGCTATCTGGTATTTTGCTACAAAACCAACCAGTTTTCAGGTGTTCTCCAATCTTCTGATGAGGGAGAAGTCTTTTGGATTGATCGTGCGGACCTGAAGAATGTTCAGCTGGCAGACGGTTTTGAAGCTATGTTGGAAATCTTTGAACAGCCACAGCTGACGGAGAATTTCTACTGGTTTGAAGATGGTGAGTGGAAGGTGGAGAATAAGTGAGTTTAGCGAAGCAAACTGCCGATTGACTTGACAATTTCACTTAAAAAGCCTACAATAAAAACAGAAAGGTCACCAAGTTTTCACCTGATGACCCATAGGACCGTTTTAAAGACGGGACGTATTTGTAGATAACAGAAAAACCGCTACTTACAGACCTGTCAAAGTTGGAAGTGCGGTTTTACTGTTTATTTTTTTCGTTGAAATGTTAAAATAGCCAGTAAAAGAATGCCAAAGTTTATCATTAGCTCAATTGCCTCATAAACTGACATCGACGGTCACCTTTCTAAGGAGTTGTGCCATGGCCTCACCTCCTGCATCAGATTTCCGTCCCGCCTTCGGAACTTCCCTACACTAGATTAATTCGGAAAACAACAAGTATTTTGTTCCGCTTTTTTAAAATAAAAGGCAAAAAATGAGAAACACGCATAAGAATTGATGAAGAGTTGTACAATAAGTTTGACAACTCTTTTTTTCTATGCTATAGTAAGCCTAGAAATGATGAGAGGTATTGCTTATGGAAGCTATTGTATATTCCCATTTTCGAAACCACTTAAAGGACTATATGAAAAAGGTCAATGACGAGTTTGAGCCCTTGGTCGTGGTTAATAAAAATCCAGAGGAAGATATTGTTGTACTCTCAAAGAGTGAGTGGGATAGTTTACAAGAAACCCTTGCTGTTGCTCGGAACACTTATCTGTCCCAAAAAGTTCTACGTGGTATGGCTCAAGTCAAAGCGGGACAAACTCAAGAACGAAACCTGATAGAGGCTGACTAGCATGGGAATCCATTTTACAGAGGATGCTTGGGAAGACTATCTTTATTGGCAGGGTCAGGATAAGAAAACACTGAAGCGAATCAATAAGATTATCAAGGATATGCAACGACATCCTTTTGAAGGAATTGCCAAGCCAGAACCTTTGAAGTATGATTATCAGGGTGCCTGGTCGAGACGGATTGATGCGGAGAATCGGTTGATTTATATGGTAGAATCCGACCAGTTGTATATCTTGTCGCTAAAGGACCATTATAAGTGAGGATAGAATGGAGACTATCTAGTAACCGTTGGTAAAATCAAGATTATGAACTCAGAATAATGTGAAACATACACAAGGAGAGCTATATGAGTAATACTATAGACAAGGCATGGGAACTCTTTTTTGAAGGGAAGGTGGTAGAGGCTAAGCAGTTACTTGAGAAAGAGTATCAAGTTGAAAGTTGTTTGGATTATGCTGGTCTCAATCTATTTGCCTACATTTATCTTGACGAACAAAACTTTGAAAAAGCTTTATTAGCTTGTCAATGCTACATTCAACTATCTCGCGATGAAAAAGACGTGGAGCAAGAGCATATCGGTTTGCACCAACTGGCCATGGTCTATCGGAGTCAAGGCAACTTTAAGCAGGCTTTGGAGTTAATTGAGGAAGAGGCTGCGTTGTTAGCAACTGATTTTTCAGACGACAAATTGAAATGGTCGGTTAATGAGTACGAGCAAGGCTATTTGCGATTGCAACTAGGAGAGCTAGAATCGGCTCAGCATTTTATGAAACGGAGTTTAGAGAATGCCTTAATGACAGACGACCTCATTGCTCAAGCCTGTGCTTATCGAGGGCTGGGTGAAATTTATGCGACAAATACAGCAACTACCCTGGCTGAACAAGCTTTTGAACAGTCTATTACTGCTTTTGAGGAAGCAGGAGATGATATTGGGGCGAACGAAGTTAGAGAATTGATGGCTACCTATCAAATAATTTAGAAAGAACACACATGAGAATCGCAGACAAAAACGTTACTCGCGCCGTCCTGGAACGCCACGGGTTTACCTTTAAGAAATCCTTCGGTCAGAACTTTTTGACCGATACCAATATTTTACAGAAGATTGTGGACACGGCAGAGATTGACCAGAATGTCAATGTCATCGAGATTGGACCTGGCATCGGGGCCTTGACCGAGTTTTTGGCGGAAAATGCTGCTGAAGTCATGGCCTTTGAGATTGACGACCGCCTGATTCCGATTTTGGCGGATACCTTGGGCCGCTTTGATAATGTGACCGTGGTCAACCAAGACATCCTGAAGACCGACCTGCAGACCCAGATTCAGAATTTCAAAAATCCTGACCTGCCCATCAAGGTTGTGGCCAATCTGCCTTACTACATCACCACACCCATCCTCATGCACCTGATTGAGAGCAAGATTCCCTTCAGCGAGTTCGTGGTCATGATGCAGCGGGAGGTGGCCGACCGCATTTCTGCCGAGCCAAACACCAAGGCTTACGGTAGCCTGTCCATTGCGGTCCAGTACTACATGACTGCCAAGGTGGCCTTCATCGTGCCTCGCACCGTCTTTGTGCCCGCACCAAACGTGGATTCCGCCATTCTCAAAATGGTCCGCCGTGACCAACCCCTGGTGAGCGTCAAGGATGAAGAATTCTTCTTCCGGGTGTCCAAGGCCAGCTTTGTGCACCGCCGCAAGACCCTGTGGAACAACTTGACCAACCATTTCGGCAAGTCCGAAGAGGTCAAGGACAAGCTGACGCAGGCACTTGGCATGGCAGAGCTAGAAGCCAGTGTCCGTGGAGAAGCACTTTCTATGGCTGACTTCGCACGTTTGTCTGATAGCCTCCAGGAAGTTGGCTTATAAGCAAGTATTGATTGCGGAGAAATCTGCAATCAATATTTATTTTAATGGAAAATTGTTTCCCTATTTGCCTTGTTCGTTGACAGTGGGTGGAAAGCTTGCTATACTGAAAAGTGACTAACTTTTGAAAAATATTGTCTGCAAATTGGCAGAATATTTACAAAAACAAGAGAGGATTTCCCTCTTTTTTTATGAAGGTATCGATATGTTAAAAACTATGCTAAAAAAGCATCCCCATTTAGTAGCCCTGGGCCTATTTGTGGGCTTTTCTTTATTATTATTGGTTCCCCACTTGCTCACTAAGGGCATGGTGACAGGTGCGGACTTGATTTTCCACTACAATCGTTTCTATGATGCGGCTATGCAGATGAAGGAGGGGAATTTCTCCTATATCATCAGTTTGTATGGCTACCAGCAGTCAGGACGGATTGTCAATGCTCTCTATGGACCTTATTTTGCCTATTTACAGGGGGCGCTAGTTCTTTTAAGTGGGACCTGGTTCCGCTATCAGATTTTATCCAATCTTTTCTTGGGAACTCTGAGTGCAACCTCCCTCTATTTCCTCATGCGTGAGGTCAAGGTCAAATATGCTCACTCTATTCTCTTGTCCATGTTCTTTGTGACGACCTATTCCATTCAGTATTGGTGGGCAACCCAAGGATTTACCAGCTGGGGAGTTGCTCTCTTTCCGCTTTGTTTAATCCCTGCAGTCCGCTTCTTGCAGACGAACAAAGTCTCCATTTTCCTCATGGCAGGAGCTGTGGGTCTTATGTTACAGGTCCATATGCTATCGACCTTGTTCTTGGTCATTGCCTATGGCATTCTCTTTTTCATTGGTTGGTGGAAATCAGAGCAAAAAATGAAGATTATTGGACAGGTGGCTCTGTCGGTAGGGATTTTCCTGCTCCTGACCATCAATATCTGGTTGCCGCTTATTTATATCAACGCAACCAATACCTTGGTACCGCCATTTGTCAATAAGAAATTTGTCCTCAATACCGTAACATGGCTAAAAACGGCCTTTCTCTACTATCCATATCCACTTCCTCTTTTCTTTGGAACCTATCTCTATTTCTTGGTAAAAAATTGGAAGAAACAATCGCTAGTTCTGGGTGGACTTGCTTTGACCTACGCAGTATTTTTAATCTTATCAACCAACCTCTTCCCTTGGCAGTTGTTTGCAGGTAAAGGAATTACACTTGTCGAATTGATTCAATTTCCATTTCGCTTTTTCCTCTACGCCAATGCTCTTTTACTGGCAGTCGTAGGGGTCCAGGTGTCTGGCTTGTCTAACAAACTGCAGCAAATCTTTTCAGGTGTGGCTCTTGCCTCCCTGCTTATTTCGGTTGGTTTCCTCTGGAATCAGAGTTATAAGGAAATCAATGGGCATTACTACAGCGATACCTTCCTACAAAAACGAATTCATACGACTCTGTACGGTACAACGGAAGAGATACGAGCTTCTTTCTATTCTAAAGACTTGGGCGAATTTATCCAGATTGCTCAGAAATCCACGCCGGACTATGTACCAGATTTATCAGAAAAGACTGGACATCTGACCAACGAAGAGTCGGATAATACCTATTTTACCTATCGTGACCAAGTGATTTTACCAAATCAAGATTTTGTCAAAGAAGTTGATGGTAATCAGCTGGTGGTGACTTGGACGGCGTCAGAAGCAGAAGAAACTGCGGTACCAGTTATTGTTTACCAAGACAGTCAGCTTGTTTTGAATAACACCGTTTTAGATAGAGAGGCTGTAGAACTTTCCGAAATCGGTGTGCCAACGGTTACCAGCCAACCGGGGCAGAATACCCTTGTCCTATCCTACAAACAACAATGGTGGTTACTGCCAGTTATCATTATCAGTTTGACTGGATGGCTAGTCTGGTCGATGTACTACATCTTTATTTACCGAAAATCAAGCCTTTCCTAAGAGAGAAATGTTATGAAACAAATCAATCCAAAGGCAAGCAAACAATTTATTCTGGTTATGATTATGACCGTTTTGCTGGCGATGGGTCGGGCTCTATTGCTAAGTGGAGTATCTTTCCCGCTCTGGTTTATCCCCCTGCCCTTGCTTGCCTATCTTATTTTTACTTTTTATATCTTGGTCCTGCTGGATAAGTACGAACAGTTTATCAAGACCAAAACCTTTGCCAAGTATGTCGGCTATTTTCTAGGCTTTCTGTATCTTGTCAATCTAGTCTATCGGCTCAATGCCAAGAAATATCAACCCTGGAATATTTTCCGTAATAATCTCTTTCAATTTGAGTTTCTATTGATGTTGGCTCTTCCAGTATTGTTGGCATTTTTATGGCGGAAGAAGACGGGAATTCGAGAAAAATTAAGCCAGTGGTCAGCCAATCACTTGGTATCAGATGGCTATTTGCTCTTGACCAGTTTGCTTTCTCTCAGCCCTCTAGCTATCTCTTATTGGAAAGATAGCCATTATGAGAGTTTGGTTGAGAAAGGTTCTTACATAGAGTTTTTCAGCCAGACACCGCTGTTTGCGCCTATTCATTTTATAGGGACCTATATATTTCTCCGCTATCTTCATAAGGCATTTGTAGAGTTTAAGGCCAATCGGACCAATGTCCACAGCATGGTCTTTATCAGTCTGGTGCTGGCAATCCTGTCCCATATCGGCTATCAGGTCTCTATGGCTGGGGCGACGGGGTCTTATTTTACCCGCCATCTCTTCCCTGGTGCCATCATTTTTCAGATAGTCTGTCTCTTTTTGCTCAACGTCATCATCAGCCTAGTGCTCAATCGTCAGGTCCTGTCGGCGGCTGTTATTGCCAGCCTCAATGTGACCTTGATTACAGCCAATTTCCTCAAATTCCGCTACCGGTCAGAGCCTCTGACTCCAAATGATTTCAAGTGGATTGGAAATATGGGGATGATTCTCAGCTTCATCAGTTTGCGCATTGTCCTTGTATCAGTCGTCTTTCTAATCATCGCCGCTTATTTCTATCGTCGTATTCACAGGCGCTATTTCCTGGGGTCAATTGTAAAGACCTTCTGGAAGCGCTTGGTGACGGTTGCCATGATTGTTTTCTTGATTGTGGGAATGGGCTTTGCTATCCGCAAGGAAAAAGACCACAAGATTGCCAGTTGGATACCGATTTTGTCCCAGGTCAATAATTGGCGGAACGTGGATTGGAAGGGCTATGCTTTCGTGGCTCGTTATCGCACGCTATCCTTCCTCTGGCTGCAACAGTTGAGTAAGACCAGTATGGAAGAACCGCAGGGATATTCGGAGAAAACCATTAAGGCTATCGTCAAGAAATATGAAAAGCTGGCAGAGGAAATCAACGCTGAACGTGCCAATCAGCTGACCGACCAGACCGTTATTTACATTCTCAGCGAGAGTCTAGCGGACCCGAGACGGATTCCGGGTGTGACCTTGAGCCAGAATGTCCTGCCAAATATTGAACAGATTATGAGCCAGACGACCAGCGGTCTCATGAAGAGTGACCATTATGGTGGGGGTACGGCTAATATTGAGTTTCAGGTTTACAGTGGCTTGCCTTTTTACAATTACAATTCGTCCATCTCGTCTGTCTATCTAGATGTGGCACCTCGGATGAAGAAGTTGCCAAGTATCAGTGATTTGTATGCGGACACGGCGCGTGTGGCCATCCATCCTTATTTTGATACCAGTTACAACCGCAATGCCATCTACCAGCAGCTGGGGATTGAGCAATTTTACACCTTGAACTCTACGACCCATCCTATTGCGGTGACGGCTGAGGATTATCAGGGGAATTTTGTCAGCGACAAGAAGACCTATGATTTGATACTGGAGCAGGTGCGGTCAGGTAATCCTCGATTTGTCTCGGCTATAACCATGCAAAACCATGTCCAGTGGCACTCAGAGGAGCCTGTTGCCATTACAGGTACAGGGGTCAATTTCACGGCTGAGGAAAATGCCAATTTGACCAGCTATGCAAGACTTTTGTCCTTTACGGACCAGTCGACCCGTGATTTCTTGGACCAGCTCAAGCAGTTGGATCAAAAGGTAACGGTTGTCTTCTATGGGGACCACCTGCCGGGGCTCTATCCTGAGTCAGCTTTTGTGACAGACCCTAGCCTCCAATACAAGACGGATTACTTTATTTGGAGCAATTTTGAGACGGAGGACCGTCATTACGAGTTGGTCAATTCAAGCGATATGAATGCCCTCATGCTAGAGACCACCAATGCCAAGGTCAGCCCTTACTATGCCCTCTTGACGGAAGTCCTCCACAAGGACCGAGTGGGTTTGACCGAGCGCGATGCCAAGGTAGCAGAAGAACTCAAGATGGTCCAGTACGACCTATCGACAGGCAAGGGCTACCTGCTCAAACAAAAGAATTTCTTTAAGGTTACGGAATAACACTAAAACCCAAGCCAGTTGTCTGACTTGGGTTTTGAGTTTTTATCATGATATGCGGAGGAAGGGATTTGAACCCTCACACCCGATGGGCACATGCGCCTGAAGCATGCGTGTCTGCCGTTCCACCACCTCCGCTTATAGATACTATTATACTACGTTTTTCTTCATTTGGCTAGAGGCAAATGCAACTTTACATCTTTCTCTATTTGGCTTATACTGGGAGTGGGCCAGAACTCAGAAAGTTGAAAGAGTTCGTTTGCCCCCACAGCTTCAAAGGTTCCTCGAGCCTTTTGAACAATCAACCCCTGCGCTAATGTGTTTCTCCTAATCAAATAGTTTGGTGTAGGAGTTTATACCAATCTAGATTTGAATTTTTCTTGGAGAAATGAGGGGGTTTATGTTATTGTCTTTGGCCTTAATTTGTATAGCAGCGGTTACTGTTTCTTGGCTATGCCAAAAGGGTGGTCTGCCTAAAATCATTGGTTTCCTGCTTGTTGGTATGCTGCTGGGACCCTATGTTGGGAATTGGATTGATAGGAGTTTATTGGATAATTCGGCGGATATACGTAAGATTGCCCTCATTATAATTTTAATAAAGGCGGGGTTGACCATAAAACTATCGGATTTCAAGTCCATTGGTCGGTCAGCCGTGCTTATGTCCTTCCTGCCAGCCTGTGCAGAGTTGGTCGGCTATACCCTGTTGGCGCCTCTTTTCTTTGACCTGTCCTATGGGGAGGCCGCTCTGATGGGCAGTGTCATGGCAGCAGTATCTCCTGCGGTTGTTGTTCCGCGCATGGTGGACTTGATTGAAAATAAAATTGGCCGTCAGAAGAAAATTCCCCAATTGATACTGGCGGGGGCCTCCTTTGACGATGTGGTGGTGATTGTCCTGTTTACGGCCTTCCTTAGCCTGGTTCAGAAGGGGGATTACCAAGTCCTATCCCTGGTCAATATTCCACTGACTATTCTGACCAGTATGCTAGTGGGGGTCTTGGCAGGCTTAGCCTTTGCCAGGTTCTTGAAAACAATTCGCCAGTCTGACAGCCTTCCTCCTATCTACCAATACCTCTTGCTCTTTAGCTTGTCCTTCTTGTTGGCGACGATTGAGGCTCGCTATGCCAATCGGTTTCCATTCTCAGGCTTGTTGGCTATTCTGGTGGGGACCATGGTGGTCAATCGTCAGGCCTTGCCGGTTGAGGTTGCAGGGTTTGCTGGTTTCTTTAGCCGTTTGTGGGTCATTGGGGAAATTTTCCTCTTTGCCTTGGTCGGGTCCATCGTGGATATTTCCTACGTTGCAGTGGCTGGTTTGCCAGTGCTAGGCTTAATTGCTCTGACCCTGGTCATCCGCTCCCTGGCTGTCTGGCTTAGCGTCAGTGGCAATGGCTTTAGTAAGCGGGAAAAGCTGTTCTGTGTCATTGCCTATCTGCCCAAGGCAACTGTTCAGGCGGCTATCGGTGGTATTCCCCTGGTGGCCGGTCTGGCTAGTGGGCAATTGATTTTATCTGTGGCTGTCTTGGGGATTCTAGTCACCGCACTTCTAGGGGCTATCCCGCTGGACCGATTTGGCAAAGAATTACTAGAAAAATAGCCGTAAGTAGAAAAACGCACTATGGATAAAAAGAGTCAGTTTTTAGATGAGGGAGTAGCAGTTAATCACCTGTTATTCCCTTTTTTCTAGGGAATTTTGGTATAATACTTATAAGAATACCCAAAGGAGTCTTGTTTGCAAGGAAGAATTATTAAGGCCTTGGCTGGTTTTTACTATGTCGAGGCGGATGGACAGATTTATCAGACCCGAGCGCGGGGAAATTTTCGCAAGAAAGGCCAGACGCCCTACGTTGGAGATTTTGTGGACTTTTCGGCTGAGGAGCAGTCGGAGGGCTACATTTTAAAAATCCATGAGCGCAAGAATAGCTTGGTGCGACCACCCATTGTCAATATTGACCAAGCGGTCGTGATTATGTCGGCCAAGGAGCCGGATTTTAATGCCAATCTCTTAGACCGTTTTTTGGTGCTCTTGGAGCAAAAGGAGATGGAGCCGATTGTTTACATTTCCAAGATGGATTTGCTGGAGGACCATGCGGAAATGGATGCCTTCAAGGCCATCTATGAAAAAATTGGCTATCCCTTCATTTACAGCTTGGAGGAGCTGACGCCGCTCTTGACCGACAAGGTCACGGTCTTTATGGGTCAGACAGGTGTGGGCAAGTCGACCTTGCTCAATCGCCTTGCGCCAGATTTGGCCTTAGAAACGGGGGCGATTTCAGACAGCCTTGGTCGCGGTCGCCATACGACACGTGCGGTCAGTTTTTACAATGTATTCGGCGGGAAAATTGCGGATACACCGGGCTTTTCATCCTTGGACTACGAGGTCAAGGAGGCAGAGGCTCTGACGGATTGTTTCCCAGAAATTGCGGAGGCCAGTCAGGCTTGCAAGTTCAGAACTTGTACTCATACTCACGAGCCGGACTGTGCAGTCAAGGCTGCGGTAGAAAGCTCTGCCATTTCCCAAAGTCGCTTTGACAATTACCTGCAATTTTTGAGCGAAATCCAAAATCAGCGCGAAACCTATAGCAAAGTTAGTAAGAAATTCAAATAGAAAGTTGGTTCCTATGTCACATTACAAGATTGCGCCATCTATCTTGGCGGCAGATTATGCAAATTTTCAATCAGAACTGGAGCGCCTAGAGGCGGTTGGTGTTGAATATGTCCACATCGACGTCATGGACGGTCATTTTGTGCCCAATATCAGTTTCGGAGCTGACGTGGTGGCTGCCATGCGTCCCCATAGCAAACTGGTCTTTGACTGCCATTTGATGGTGTCCAATCCAGAAAATCATATCGAAACCTTTGCCCGTGCGGGTGCGGACATTTTAACCATTCACGCTGAGGCGACCCTACATCTGCATGGAACCTTGCAGAAAATCCATGCGGCGGGTATGAAGGTTGGCGTGGTTATCAATCCGGGTACGCCTTTGGTGACCATTGAGCCTGTGCTCAATTTGGTGGACCAAGTGCTCCTGATGACAGTCAATCCGGGCTTCGGCGGTCAGGCCTACATTCCAGAGGTGGCTGAAAAGATTGCAGCCTTGGTGGAAATGCGCAAGGCTAAGGGATTGGATTTTGACATCGAGGTCGACGGTGGTATTGATGATAAGACCATTCATTCTGCCAAGGACGCGGGCGCTAACGTCTTTGTGGCTGGCTCCTTCCTCTTCAAGGGTGACTTGGAGGCCAATGTTGCCAAGTTGAGAGCAGCTCTTCATGATTAGGGTCGCAGTCGTCGCTGGTGGACAGTTTGACAGCTTGCCTGCGCCTGTGGACCTCTATGTGGGCGTAGATGCAGGTTGTTTACGGCTTTTGGAAAATGACCTTCCTCTTGATATGGCAGTTGGCGATTTTGACTCGGTCAGCCCAGCGGATTTATCGCGGATTGAGGAAAGAGCAGAGCTGGTTATCAAGGCCCCAGCTGAGAAGGATGATACGGACTTGGAATTGGCGCTCAAGGAGATTTTCAAGCGGCATCAAACGGCACAGGTTCAGATTTACGCAGCCTTTGGCGGTCGAATGGACCATGTCATGACCAATTTGTTTCTGGCAGCAGAACCTAATTTGGCGCCATTTATGGAGCATATCGAGCTAGTGGACCAACAGAATGTCATTCGTTTTCGGCCGGCTGGACAGCACAGGATTTCACCGATTGCGGGTATGACCTATATTTCCTTCATGCCGTCCGACGGCAGTCGCTTGACCATCAAATATGCCAAGTATCCCTTGGACGACGAAAATTATTTTTACAAAAAATGCTACGCCTCTAACGAATTTATAGGTAGGGACATGGACATCAGTCTGGACACAGGCTATGTGGTCCTGATTTACAGCAAGGATAAGGATTAGATGGAAATACTACAAATCATCTTGCTGCTTTTGGTGGTGGTCGGTTTGGTCTTTCTCTATGGAAAATGGCAGAGCTTGTCTCTGATGTTGCAAGACCAGGCCGAGGACACAGCTGACCAATTGTCGGACCAGTTGACCTATCAATTGGAATCAACCAGTCTCAAGCAGCAACAGGTTCTCAGCCGTGAAGTCAATGAACTCCGGCGTGAACTCTATCAACAATTAACAGACATTCGGCAGGATATTCACCACAGTCTCCTGCAAAATCGTGATGCCACTGACCAGCGCCTCCAAGCTATTCAGGAGTCCAACGAAAAACGCTTGGAAGAGATGCGCCAGACGGTGGAAGAAAAATTAGAGAAAACCCTGCAAACTCGCCTGCAAGCCTCATTTGAAACAGTGTCCAAGCAGTTGGAATCTGTCAATCGTGGATTGGGTGAGATGCAGACAGTGGCGCGTGATGTTGGCAGCCTCAATAAGGTTTTGTCCGGAACCAAGTCGCGAGGCATCATGGGTGAGCTCCAGCTGGGACAGATTATCGAGGATATTTTGACGCCCAGCCAGTACGAGAGGGAATTTGCGACGGTTAAGGGTTCCGGAGAGCGGGTCGAATATGCTGTCAAGTTGCCGGGGCAATCAGCAGAGGATTATGTCTACCTGCCCATTGACTCCAAGTTTCCCCTGGCGGATTATTACCGTTTGGAAGATGCTTATGAAACCGGTGACAGGGACCAAATTGACTTTCACCGCAAGCAACTGTTGGCGGCTATCAAGCGCTTTGCCAAGGATATTCAGAGCAAGTATCTGAACCCGCCTGAAACGACTAATTTTGGTGTGCTCTTTTTGCCAACCGAGGGGCTCTATGCGGAAGTGGTCCGCAATCCCATTTTCTTTGATGACCTGCGCCGGCAGGAAAACATTGTAGTGGCAGGTCCGACGACCCTATCTGCCTTGCTCAATTCCCTGTCCGTCGGCTTTAAGACCCTCAATATTCAGCGGTCGGCCGACGACATCAGCAAGGTCTTGGGCAATGTCAAGCTGGAATTTGGCAAGTTCAGCGATCTATTAATCAAGGCCCAGCGCCAGATTAACCAAGCTAGCTCCAATATTGACAAGCTCCTGACGACACGGACGTCAGCCATTGAGCGGACCCTGCGCACCATTGAACTCTACGAAGACGACCAGACCAAGGGTCTGCTCGGCATTTCTCCATTAGAAGAGGATTTAGATGAAAATTAACCAAATGAAAGTAGATGAGTTCTTCGAAGGATTTTATCTGATCAAGTCATCCGATGTTCGTCAGACCAGAGCTGGCAAGGATTATCTAGCCCTGACTTTCCAAGACGATACGGGCGAAATTGATGGCAAGGTTTGGGATGCCCAACCGGGAAAAATCAAGGATTTTGTGGCTGGAGTGGTCGTTCATGTCCAAGGACGCCGCGAGGTTTACAATAATACGCCTCAGGTCAATCAGTTGGTGATCCGTTTGCCGAAAGCTGGCGAGCCAAATGATCCAGCGGATTTCAAGGAAAAACCGCCTGTTGATGTCAAGGACACCAAGGACTACCTGAGTCAGATGATTTTCCAGATTGAAAATGCGACTTGGCAGCGCATCGTTCGGGCTCTCTACAGCAAGTACGAAAAGGAATTTTATTCCTATCCAGCGGCCAAGACCAATCACCATGCCTTTTACTCCGGTTTGTCTTTCCATACGGCGACCATGGTTCGTCTAGCGGACAAGATTGGCGATGTCTATCCGCAGCTCAACAAGAGCCTGCTCTTTGCCGGGATTATGTTGCACGACTTAGCCAAGGTCATTGAATTGACAGGTCCAGACAATACGGGCTATACTGTTCGGGGCAATCTGATTGGGCACATTTCCTTGATTGATGAAGAAATTACCAAGGTTCTGATGGAATTGGGCATTGATGATAGTCTGGAAGAAGTAACCGTTCTCCGCCATGTTATTCTCAGCCACCATGGTTTGCTGGAATATGGTAGCCCAGTTCGTCCGCAAATCATGGAGGCAGAAATTCTCCACATGATTGACAACATTGATGCGGAAATGATGATGATGCTGACGGCTCTGGAAAAAGTGGGACCGGGCGAGATGACCAGCCGTATCTTTGCCATGGATAATCGCGCCTTCTACAAACCGGATATTGACCAATGAAGATGAAAACCAAACTGATTGCGTGCCAGCCCATCACCAAGGGCTGGTCTGCTGACCAAAAGTTTCTGGCTGTGGATAAACATGGTCAGAAATTTTTATTACGGATTGCGCTTGTGGAAAAGTTGGCTGATAAGCAGGCTGAATTTGCCCTACTCAAAATCTTGTTTGAGAGGAATTTGCCAGTGCAAAAAACAGTCGAATTGACTTATGATGGTCAGTCAGTCTACCAGATTTTTGAGTGGATTGAGGGGGAGGATTTGAGACAAGCGGCTCCGAATTTGTCGGATGAAACTCTTTATGAGCTAGGTTGCCAAGCGGAGAAGCTATTAAAAGTCCTTCATCAAATCCCAATTGACCAGACTAGCTTGGATTGGGAGAGCTATTATCAGGCTAAAATTGACAAAAAGACTGCGGCTTACCAGACTGCTAGCCATGCTTATGAGCAGGGTCAGGCTATGTTGGAGTTCATCGAGCGCAGTCGTCACTTGGTAGCGGGTCGTCCGATTGCTTATCACCACGGGGATTTCCATGATGGGAATATGTTGGTGGGCCAGGATGGTCAGCTTTACCTGCTGGATTTTGATCGTTTTGACAAGGGCGATCCTTGGGAGGAGTTCAATCGACTGATATTTACAGTGGAAACTTCTCCAGCTTTGGCTCGAGGGATGCTGGATGCCTATTTTGAAGAGACTATTCCAGAAGAATTTTGGCAGCTGCTGGCCCTTTATCTGACGGTCAATAGCATTGGAGCCTTGGTCTGGGCGGAAGAGGTGAATCCAGACCAGATTTCTCTGATGAAAACGCAGGCTAAACAGCTTTTTGATTGGTATCAGGGCTATAAGGAGGTCATTCCCTCCTGGTATCTAGGTAAAAACAGATAAAAAACGAAAAAAGCGGACTTTCTTGATAGAAAAAGTTCGCTTTTTGTGTGTTGGTGTGGTATAATGAAAAAAAGTGAAAGAGGAAATTGTTATGAAATTAAGAAGAAGTGAACGGATGGTGGTTATTTCCAATTACCTGATTAACCACCCCTATGAATTAACCAGTTTGAATACCTTTGCGGAAAAGTACGAATCAGCCAAGTCTTCGATTTCAGAGGACATTGCCATTATCAAAAAAGCTTTTGAAGAGAGCTCTATCGGACATATCGAGACCATTACGGGTGCTAGTGGGGGTGTTGTATTTACGCCATCTATTTCTAAGGAAGAATCGATTGAGATTGCCCAGAGCCTTCGCAATCAGATGGCGGAAAGTAGCCGTATCCTGCCTGGTGGCTATATTTATTCGTCGGATTTGCTGTCGACGCCCCATGTATTAAAAAATGTTGGTCGCATTATCGCGGATGCCTTTAAGGCAGAGAAGATTGATGCTGTTATGACCGTGGCGACCAAGGGGGTTCCTTTGGCCAATGCCGTTGCCAACGTACTCAATGTTCCCTTTGTTATCGTTCGTCGGGACTTGAAAATTACTGAAGGTTCGACCGTTTCGGTCAACTATGTGTCGGGTTCTAGCGACCGGATTGAGAAGATGTTCCTCTCTAAGCGCAGTCTCAAGGCCGGTAGCCGGGTGCTCATTGTCGATGACTTTTTGAAAAATGGTGGCACTATCAACGGTATGATTAGCCTCTTGACAGAGTTTGACTCGACCTTGGTCGGTGTAGCAGTTTTTGCGGAAAATCAAAAAGGCGACCGCAGTGTGGCTAACTACAAGTCTCTGCTAGCCGTGACCGATATCAATGTCAAAGAAAACCGAGTGGACGTTGAGTTGGGAAATATTTTTGATAGCAAGTAATAATCCGTCTCAAGACCGATGGAGAGATGGAAAATTTGGGGTATACTAATACCAATCCTAAATATTTTTCATAATCTCCTTAAAAAGCACTGGCCGTGATGGTCAGTGCTTTTGTGCTGAATTAAGAAAGGAAATTCAAAATCTCTTCTTCCGTCATGCTAGAGTCGCAACGAACTTGGACACCGTCTGCTTTGGCGACGAGGAGACCTGGTACAGTTGGGACACCGTAGTGGTCACGAAGGTTTTGAAGAGCTGGGCTCATCTGGCTAGAGTCCAGGAAGTTGACGGTCAGCTGATTTTCCTGAGCGACCTTGTGGAGTTTCGGTACAAAGCGATTGCAGTAGGGGCAGGTGGCGCGACCGATGAAGAGAATGTCCCCCTCTTTATCTGCCAAGAGCTTTTCAGCCTCTTGCACAGTAACAGTTGTAAAATCTTCGATGTAAGTTTGGAAATCCATAATGTTCCCCCCTTTTTTTCTTACATTATAGAAGAATTTAGCAAGAATTACAAAAGTCTGCTACGTTGGGAGCTTTATCTTCTGTAGTTATTGCTCTTGTCCCGTGTTTGTAACTCCTGAACCGTCTTCTAATTCTTGAGGTCACTGGCCTCCTAGAGCGTCGGACAGGGTGGGGAAAAATAGAGGGCGCAGAATTAGCGTAAGTAGAACCATATAAGAGGGGGGATAGTTTGCCTTTTTTGGCAAATGTGCTACAATGTAACACAAAAGAGGGAAAAGCATGGGTACAGTGACAGTTCGATTGAACCAAGAAGAGGAAACTTTTTTCAAAAGTTACGCGCAGTTGACAGGCCAAAGCCTCTCGAGTTTATTTAAGAAGGCGCTGGAGCGGACTATAGAAGATGAGTTTGATTTAAAAATCTACCACCAAGCCTATAAGGAGTACCAAGACGACCCTGAAACCATTTCGCACGCTGACTTCAAGAAAGAGCTAGGTTTTTAACATGTACCGTATTGACTATTCCAAAAGAGCACAGCGTCAGATTCGTAAAATGGATAAGCAGGTACAGAGGTTACTATTTGCCTGGATTGACAAACATCTGGACGGTACAGAAAATCCTAGGCAGCATGGCAAGGTCTTGACAGGTAACCGAGCTAATGAATGGCGCTATCGTATCGGAGATTACAGACTGATTTACGATATTCAAGAGGATAAGATGGTTATTCTAGCCCTTGAGTTTGGATACCGGAAAGATGTTTATTAGGCTGGTTTGACCAGTCTTTATTGTTTTCCTTGCTTGGTAGATATTTTGAAGAAAAACTAAAAAATAAATGTTTTTCAGGCATATTATATGTTCCCATTTGCTTGGAAAAGAGTTTTACTTTAAAAAATCCTCTTTTTAGGGTATAATGGTCAAAGAAAGTCAAAGAAAGAGGCGATTCCATGGCGATGAAAAATACATCAGACTATATCGAAGAGCATATCAAGGCTATCTTGGAGCAGGTCAATGTGGCGGAACTCCGTCGGAGTGAATTGGCCAGTCGGTTTGAGGTCGTGCCCAGTCAGATAAACTATGTCATTAAGACACGGTTTACAGCCAGTCGGGGTTATATTGTGGAAAGTAAACGCGGTGGCGGAGGCTATATCCGAATTGGCCGCATTACCTTTTCGGACAAGCATGAATTGGTTCGTGATTTGTTAAATAATATGGGCGACCAGTTGTCTGCGACCGTTTATAATGATATTTTACAGCTCTTGTTTGATGAGAAATTGATGACAGAGCGCGAGGGCAATTTGTTTCTTGCGACGGGTACAGATGAGGTGCTCGGCAAGGAAGCGGCAAGTATCCGGGCCCGCATGATGCGTCAGATTTTACGGCGCTTAGATAGGAAAGAGGATTAGGGGAATGAATATTTCAAAGGGATTGAAACGGGTCTTTGAGGATGCCCAGCTGATTGCCCAACGTTATAGTAGTGATTTGTTGGAGACCTGGCATGTGCTCTTGGCCTTTGTTATCAACCAAGATACAGTGGCTGGAGCGGTCCTGGCAGATTATCCACCTAGTGTGGCAGACTATGAGCATGCTACCTTTGTCGTGACCGAAAAAGTCTATCAGGAGGACATAGAGTCCTTCAAGGTTTTGCCGTCGTCCAAGCGTTTGGATGAGAAGGCAGCCAATGCCAAAACCATTGCGCAGGCCGTCAAGGCTAAGGAAGTAGGAACAGAGCATCTTTTCCTAGCCATGCTTTTGGACAAGAAAACAGTGGCCAGTCAGATTTTGGACAAGGTTGGTTTTCACCATGAAGACTCGGATGATAAGATTCGCCTGCTAGATTTGCGGAAAAATCTTGAGACCCGTGCAGGCTTCAACAAGGAAGATCTTAAGGCCATTCGTCTGGCCTTGAAGGGGCGCAAGGCTCCTCAACAGACCATGGGGCAGATGATGGGTGGCGGTATGCCTCAGCCCCAGACAGGTGGTTTGGAAGATTACACCCGTGACTTGACTGCCTTGGCTCGTGAAGGCAAGATGGAGCCTGTTATCGGTCGTGATACTGAGATTTCGCGTATGGTGCAGATTTTATCGCGCAAGACCAAGAATAATCCTGTCTTGGTCGGTGATGCGGGTGTCGGGAAAACAGCCCTGGCCCTGGGACTTGCTCAGCGTATAGCGTCGGGAGATGTTCCGCCTAGCCTGGCTAAGATGCGGGTCTTGGAGCTGGATTTGATGAGTGTGGTTTCTGGGACCCGTTTCCGTGGGGATTTTGAGGAGCGGATGAACAATATCATAAACGACATCGAAGAAGATGGTCAGGTGATTCTTTTCATTGATGAGCTTCATACTATTATGGGCTCTGGTTCTGGGATTGATTCGACCATGGATGCGGCCAATATCCTCAAGCCTGCTCTGGCGCGTGGCACTCTGCGGACGCTTGGTGCGACGACCCAGTCGGAATATCAGAAACATATCGAAAAGGATGCTGCTCTGGTTCGCCGTTTTGCCAAGGTCATCATCGAAGAACCAACAGTGGCGGACAGCATTGCCATTTTGGCAGGTCTCAAAGGGACTTTTGAAAAATACCACAGGGTCCAAATCACAGATAGTGCTGTCGAGACGGCCGTGACCTATGCCAAGCGGTATTTGACCAGCAAACGCCTGCCGGATTCAGCAATTGACTTACTAGACGAATCAGCGGCAAGGGTGCAGAACCGTGTCAAGGGTCAGCCAGTTGCGACAGGCTTGACAGTCCTTGACCAGGCCCTCATGGCTGGCAAATACAAAACGGTCAGCAAGCTCCTCCTGGCTGAGAAAGAGGCTGTTAAAGCCGGCCAAGGTTACGACTTAGAAGTGACGGAGGCAGATATTTTGGAGACCCTCAGTCGCCTGTCGGGTATTCCAGTGCAGAAACTCAGCCAGACAGATGCCAAGAAATACCTGAACCTGGAAGCAGAACTCCACAAGCGGGTCATCGGTCAGGACCAGGCCATCTCAGCCGTCAGCAGAGCCATTCGACGCAATCAGTCTGGCATTCGGACCGGTCGCCGTCCAATCGGTTCCTTTATGTTCCTGGGGCCAACAGGTGTCGGCAAGACCGAGCTGGCTAAGGCCCTGGCAGAAGTCCTCTTTGATGATGAGTCGGCACTAATCCGCTTTGATATGTCCGAGTATATGGAGAAATTTGCGGCCAGCCGCCTCAACGGTGCGCCTCCAGGCTATGTTGGCTATGAAGAGGGTGGCGAGTTGACGGAAAAAGTCCGCAACAAGCCTTACTCTGTCCTTCTCTTTGACGAGGTTGAAAAGGCCCACCCAGATATTTTCAATATCCTCCTCCAGGTCTTGGACGACGGTGTCTTGACAGACAACAAGGGGCGTAAGGTAGATTTCTCTAATACGATTATTATCATGACCTCCAACCTTGGGGCAACTGCCCTGAGGGACGATAAGACGGTTGGTTTTGGTGCCCTTGATTTGTCCAAGAGCCAGGAGCATGTGGAAAAACGGATTTTCGAGGAATTGAAAAAGGCCTACCGCCCAGAGTTTATCAACCGTATTGATGAAAAGGTTGTCTTCCACAGCCTATCTGAAGCGGATATGCAGGATATTGTCAAGGTCATGGTGCAGCCGCTGATAGCTATCACGGCCGAGCGTGGTCTGACCCTCAAGTTGCAACCGTCTGCTCTCAAACTCCTAGCGACAGAAGGCTACGATCCAGAAATGGGTGCCCGTCCGCTCCGCCGTCTCTTGCAGACCAAGCTGGAAGATTCATTGGCAGAAATGCTCTTGCGTGGTGACCTGGTTGGCGGTCAAACCCTTAAAGTGGGCGTCAAAGCTGGCCAATTGAAATTTGACATAGTGTAAGAAGAAAAGGGAGAACGCATTCGCCATTTTCCTAAAATATAAAATGTAAATAGGTATCTTATGAAAAAAACTGTTGCTGTTATTTTTGGGACCTTTGCGCCTATGCACAAGGGTCACATTGACCTGATCCAGCGGGCCAAACGAGCCTGTGACCGAGCGGTGGTCATCGTATCTGGTTATGAAAATGACCGTGGGGACAAGATTGGCCTGGGTCTGCAAAAGCGTTTTCGCTATATTCGTGAAACTTTTAATGACGAGTCCTTGATTTCGGTTTATAAGCTAGACGAAACAGGCATGCCTCCTTATCCAGAAGGTTGGACGCCCTGGCTAGAGGCCTTGCAACAGCTGGTGCAGGCTGGCGAAGACGAGGAATTGGTCTTCTATGTTTCTGAAAAAGAATACTCTGCGGAGCTGGAAGAGCGTGGCTTCAGAGCATCTTTCACCGAGCGTAATTTCGGTATTTCGGCTACCCTGATTCGGGAAAATCCAGCCAAGCACTGGAACCTGATTGCCAAGCCCTTCAGACGGCATTTTTCAAAAAATGTCTTGGTGGTTGGTTCGGCCTCAAACGGTAAGACTACCCTGGTCAAGGATTTGGGACGCTATTATTCCTGTCCTGTCTCCCTAGAGTACGCCCGCTATTACCAAAAGCGCTACAATGTTCGTGACGATGAGTTGACAGGCAAGGATTACAATTACCTGCTGACGGGCCAGTATCGCCAGACCTCTGACTTGATTGACTCAGACACCAACCGCGGGCTGGTCATTGCGGATACCAATGCGACTGTGACCGAGGCCTACTATAATTACTATATCGGCGAAAGCTCCAGCTCCTTCCATTCCCTCTGTGCTGACACGGTCAAGAATGAAAAGTGGGACTTGATTATCTTTGTCCTGCCGACAGGTAACTATGTGGACGACGGTTTTCGGGACATGTCTATGGCCGACCAGGAAGTACGCCATGCTTTTACGGAGTTATTGAAAAAATTAGTGGCAAAAAATCACCCAGATGCGCATTTGGCCTTTATCGGTGGGTCCTATCTGGAAAACTATCAAAAATCCATTGATCTGATTGATGCCATCTATCAGGAATTTTAGGAGAAAATCGGAGATATGGAAAAAATAAAACAGATGCTGACTGGCTGGGTGGAGGGCATCCGAAATGTCCCTGCCACCTTTGCGAAATTAGGCCAGGCAGCCAAGGAATTAGGATTTTTCGGGCTCTTGAAGGCAGCCTTTGCGGATATGTTTTTGGGACGGACAGCCTTTCAGTGGCTCTATCTCATCGGCCTATCCAGTGTGCCGCTGATTTTAGAGTTTACCAGCGGTAGCGACAAACACGACTGGATGGGGCTCTTTGCCTCCTGGACGGGTATTGTCTGTGTCATCATGGTAGCAGAAGGCCGGGCTAGTAACTATGTTTTTGGTTTTATCAACAGTCTGATTTACTTTGTGCTTTCCTATAATAGTGCCTTTTATGGGGAAGTGATGACAGCTGTTTTCTTCTTGGTCATGCAGCCTATTGGCCTTTATACTTGGTTGGCTGCCCGTGTCAATGAAACCGAGGATGAGACGCCTGAAATCAGCGAATTTGAAACCCGCAGTCTGTCTTTCTTTGGCTGGGTCAAATGGCTGAGCTTCACGGCTCTTGTCTGGGGGATTTTTGGTCTTCTCTACCAATCTATCGGATCTGCCAGACCCTTCCGAGATTCTGTGACAGATGGAACCAACTGGACAGGGCAATTTCTCATGACATATCTTTATAGGGAACAGTGGCTCTTCTGGATTGCGACCAACCTCTTTTCTATCTACCTCTGGTGGGGAAATTCCATCCAAATGCAGGCCATGTACTGGGTCTACGCTCTCAATAGTGTCGTCGGCTGGTACCAATGGTCCAAGGCTATGAAAAAGGGATAGGAAATTAAAAACTTAAATACAAAAACAACCTCCGAGTCAGCATTCGGAGGTTTTGCTATTGCTACCAGCCATAATTTGGCTCTTCACAGGTCATCAGGGCTTGGAATAGTTCTTCGGGCGTAGTGACTTTCAGCCCACCGTATCTATGGTCCTGGACATTGGGAGAGGGGTCGAGGTAGTAGAGCTGCTCAATATCCTTCCCGTCTTCTGTGGTCAGATAGCCAATACCAATGACGTTGTGCTCCCCTTTTTTACTAGGATACATCACAGCGGAGTCAAAAGTGTAGTACATAGGGTAGCCAGCATCAATATTTTCCCTGACCCTCTGCTTAAACAAGGCCATCTCTTGTCCAGCTGGATTAGGGTCCGTCACCGTCACCAGCCGATAGCCAGCCTGACCATCTGTAGGATATTCATAGCCGAAAAGATGTTTATTGAGGATGCGAATGGCGTCACGATTATGGGTGCCAAAAGGCTCGTAGGTTCCCATTTCAAACGCCAACTGCTTCTGCCCAACATGGACGCCCTGACTAGATAGCATCATACTGACAGTCGTCGGAGCGCAATAGTTCCAGACAGTTTGGATTTGCGGTTGGACACTTAGCTGTTTTTTGATTCGCTTGGATGCCGGCTTTTCCTGCTCTGGTTCGGAACTCGGTGTGGTCTCATTTGGTTCATTTTCTTGGGTAATGGCAGAGCTACTGGAGCTTGAAGAGCTAGGGTTTTTAGTCTGTTCTCCACTTGTTTTGACAACAGAGCTACTTGTCGCCTTTACTTCAGGGGAGGCCTGCTCCTGCCGAGGGACAAGCAGAAAAAAGCTGGCAGAGGCAAGAATGAGAGCTAAAGAAGACAGACAGAGACTGATAAGAATAGCTTTTGATTTCATAGCCACCTCCTGGAGGATTTTTTAAAACATTTCACAATATTAGTATATTATAATTATATATATTTAGCAAGAACTATCCATAAAAAATGGCTGAGGCATGCCCAACCATTTCCTTATATTTTATTTAGTAACACGTCTTTTGCGGAGATGACAAAGGAGACCAGCTGGAACTGATCTCCTTTTGTTTATTTAACTTGTTTTGCTTGATAGGCAGCGCGTGCTTGGTCGAAGAGTTCTTGGACTTCTTCGATGGTTTCGGCACGGGATACGGCACCACGGATTTTAGCGGCACCAGCTGAGCCACGCAGATAGTGGGGAGCAAGACCACGGAATTCGCGGACGGCAACTGACTCGCCCTTGAGATTGGTCAATCGGGTCAGATGGTCGAAGGCGACATTGAGTTTGTCATCGAAGGAGAGGTCGGGCAGGACTTCTCCTGTTTCAAGATAGTGGTTGATTTGGTTGAAAATATAAGGATTTCCCATAGCAGTCCGTCCGACCATGACAGCATCAGCTCCGACTTCCTCGATTCGCTGGCGGGCATCTTCTACATTGCGGATGTCGCCGTTTGCGATGAAGGGAATCTTGGTCAGGCTGCCAGCTACCTTGGTCAAGGTCTCTAGGTCAACTGTTCCTGTGTACATCTGTTCGCGGGTCCGACCGTGCATGGCTAGGGCAGCCACACCGCCACTTTCTGCGGCCAGGGCATTTTCGACCGCCAGGTCGGTATTGTTCCAACCGGTCCGCATCTTAACGGTCAAGGGAATATCGAGGACCGAGGTCACTTCCTTAATGATGTGGTAGATCTTGTCGGGGTCCTTGAGCCACTTGGCACCTGCCTCGTTCTTGATGACCTTGTTGACAGGGCAGCCCATGTTGATGTCCACGATATTAGCCTTGGTGTTGGTTTGGATGAAGTCGGCAGCCCGTTTCAGTCCTTCGGCGTCGCCACCGAAGAGTTGGATGGACATAGGGTATTCGTTGTCGTCAATATGGAGCATATGGAGGGTCTTCTCGTTGTTATAGAGAAGGCCTTTTTCAGAAATCATTTCCATAACGACTAGGCCTGCGCCCATTTCCTTGGCAATGGTGCGGAAGGCCGAGTTGGTCACGCCGGCCATTGGGGCCAGCACGCAGCGATTGGGGATTTCCACATCACCAATCATGAAAGGGGTATTGAGGTTAGCCATTGATGAGTTCCTCCAAATCGTTTTCGTCAAAGTGGTAATGGGTCTGGCAGAATTGGCAGGTGATGTCCACGCCCTTGTCTTCCTCTTTCATCTCTTGCAGGTCCGCTTTTGGCAAGCTGGCTAGAGCATCGAGGAAGCGGTCTTTAGAGCAGTCGCAGACAAAGCCGATTTCTTCTTCTGATAGGCGTTTGAAGTCGTCGTCGCCATAAATGGCGGATAGCAGAGCTTCTATGTGGTTTTCAGAAGCCAGCAGGCTTGAAATGGCAGGCATTTCTTGGATGCGTTTTTCGAAACGGGCAATTTCAGCCTCAGTCGCACCTGGTAAAACTTGCAACAAGAATCCGCCAGCTACCTTGACCTTATCTTCTTCGTCTAATAACACATTAAGTCCCACCGCAGACGGTGTCTGCTGGCTGTCTGTTAAGAAATAAGCAAAGTCTTCACCGATTTCACCAGAAATCAAAGGGGTCATGGAATTGTAAGGGTGGCCTGTTCCGTAGTCTGTGATGACTAGGAATTGCCCATTGCCTACAAGAGGCCCAACGATGACTTCGCCAGTTGATGTTCGTTTGTAGTCCAAGTCTGGGTTTTGGATGTAGCCCTTGACCTGACCTTTGGTATTGGCAACGGAGATGATAGCCCCAACGGCCCCGCTGGCTAAGATTTTGAGGGTGATCTTGGTATCACCTTTTTCGTTGGCAGCCAAAATCTGATTGGCAATGAGGGTGCGACCTAGAGCTACGGTCGAAGAAGCCATGGTGTCGTGTTTTTCTTGAGCTGTACGAACAGTTTCTGTGCTGTCCAGAACATAGGCACGAAAATGCCCGCTCTTTGATAGTGTCTTAATAATTTTATCCATAAGGACTATTATAGCACAAGTGGAGAAAATGGGGAAAGGGAGAGTTTTTTTGAAAAAGAAAACCTCGGTTTATTCCGAGGTTAGTTGTCATGTGTAATGGGACGAATGGTGACTTGATCTAGTAAACGTTGCACGATTTCTTTTGGTGCTACCCCCACTCCGTTTTCCATGGCATTAGCTGTTCCGCTAGCAATAGCATAACGAATAATGCTTTCATCGTCTAGCTTGTTAGCAAATGCGTATATCGCTCCAGCGACAGAAGCATCACCAGATCCCGTTGGATTTACCAAGTCAATCGTAGGAGCAGTCACATCGTAGAGTTGGCCGTTGAATTGAGCAATTGCACCTTGACCACCGCAGGATACCAGCGTGTAGGGAATAGGTGACGGATTGGTCTGTAGGTGGGTAAGAACTTCTTCTTTTGAAGACAATTCCTGACCAACCAACTCGGAAAACTCATGAATGTTCGGCTTGATGAAGTCAGGCTTGTAGGGGGCTTTGTGGACAATATTGTACAAGGATTGACGTGAAAAGTCAGTCACAATGGTAATAGGAAAGCCCAAGTCCTCTCGGAGTAATTGGATAAGTTCATCATAAAAATAAGGGTCATCAGAATGGACAGAGCCGTTAAGGGAGACAATGGAAGGTTTTTCTTGTTTGGCAATGTCTAAGATTCGGTTGAAAATGGTCGTTTTCAATTCTGAGCTAACCTTTGGACCAGCCTCTACAATTTCTGTGTGGGTCCCTTGGTTGTGCATGATTGTAATGGAGTGTCTGGTTTCATCCTCTACAGGAATATAGAGAGAGCGGAAAGTTTCCTCTTCCAAATGTCGCTTGAAAAAGTCACCTGTTTTTCCACCCACCAGAGCCAGTGAAGTTGCATTGATTCCCAAATGCGAAAGGGCACGGGAACAATTGATTCCTTTGCCTGCAGCCATAATGGTAGAAGGGCTAAAACGATTGTGTTTGCCAAGTGTAAATTGCGGTTCAAAATAAAGTAGGTCAACAGAGGGGTTTAAAGTAACAATGAGAACCATAGGGGAAATCCTTTCTAGTTGAACTAAGAAATAATCGGTGTATATGCTTCGTAGTGCTCCTTGGTATCAGAACTGACACCTTTATCGGTAATAATGGCGGTCAATTGATCCAACTTACCAAAAATGTAGGAATCACTTTTTCCAAATTTTGTGTGGTCAATGACCAGATAGGTTTCTTTTGCTTGTTTCATAACTTCAGTTTGCAAGCGTCCAGCGGAGGGAGAAAAAGTTGTCATATTGTTTTCGGAAACGCCATTTGTCGCCAAAAAAGCATAATCGATTGAAAAATTTTGGATTAGTTTTTCTGCATGTAGGCCATGGAATTCAGCGGTTTTAGGATAGAATTCTCCTCCTGTCAAATGGACATTTTTAAAGTGATGGTCAATGAGCCAATTAAATGTAATCAGGCTATTGGTAATAATGTGTTTATGGTCATTTCGCAAGTGTTTGGCCAAGGAAAGAATGGTCGTCCCTGCCCCCAGATAGATGACGCTATCAGGACGAATCATCGCATTAGCAGTTACAGCGATTTCTTCCTTTTCCTTGGTATTCAGTGTTAATTTTTCATAGGTCGGTTTGACACGAGCCACTTTACGCACACCACCGTGCTCTTTGATGATTTTTTGTTGTTTTTCTAATTCATTGATGTCTCGCCGAATGGTCATGATAGAAACACCAAGTTCTTGGGCGAGGTCTGAATAAGAAATGATTTCGGCTCGGTCGGTGATGTCTAAGATTTCCTTTTGCCGATTAGCTTTCATACTATTGTTTCCTTTCTATATAGGATAGTTCCCCTTATTCTTTCTATCATATCACAAGTCAAAGGGAGATAAAAACCATTTTGTGTAACAAATGATTAACAAAAAGACACAAAAATTTTACTGAAAGCGTTGACAACGATAAATAAATGGTTTATAATCATATTATAACAAAAGATTAACAAAAAAGTTAACAAAAAGAGGTGAAAAAATGTATAAAGATATGTTACAAGCTGATTTAATTCGATTGGATTGTAATGTTTCCGAGCATACTGACCTGTTTCAATTAATTGGAAAGGAGTTAAAAGAAAAAGGATACGTTACAGATCAGTACCTTGAGGCTTTGTTGGAAAGGGAGCGAGAATTCCCTACGGGCCTCAAGACACGTCATGTTAACATTGCAATACCGCATACAGACCCTCATGTTATCGAGCGACCATTTATCTATGTTGTCAAAAACAGCCAACCGATAAATATGTTGCAAATGGGAGATAATTCTGAGATGACCTGTCAGTATTTCTTGTTCCTAGGTATTAAGGATCCAAAAGGACAGGTGGGACTGTTGGCGGCACTCATGGATATATTTTCGCAGGAAGCATTTGCCCACCAATTTATTCAAGCGGAAACACCCTTGGATATGTATCAATTACTAAATCATTATTTATAAAGGAGACAGTCTTATGGCAAGAAAACTAATTGTAGCGTGCGGTAGTGGTGTTGCAACCAGTACAACCATTGCAGAGAAAATAAAAACTCGTTTTGAAGATGACAACATTAGTTATCCAGTAGAAGCAGTTGATTATAAGTCAATTTTAAATGAGTTGCCACAGGCAAGTATCTACGTTTATATCGCCAAGCCAGAAACAGAGGTTTTGGAAGAAGCAGAACGCCTAGGTGTATCTGTTTTTCCAGGTGTGCCATTCTTGACAGGCATGGGTGTCGATAGCGTTTACGAAGAAATCGTAGAGGCAACTAAAAAATAAGGAATCAATCAAAATACATTATAAAGGAGAATGACAATGGGAGTCTTTCAAGATATCATTCAATGGATATTGAATTTAGGATCCGCAATCTTTGTTCCGCTCATTATTCTTGTACTGGGCTTGTTGGTAGGGATGAAATTTAAAAAAGCTTTCATCTCCGCTATTACATTGGGGGTAGCCTTCACAGGTATGGGGATGATTATTGGTTTCATGTCCAATGCCGTATCGCCTGCGTCTGAAGCTCTGGCCTTAAATACCGGCATCTCCCTTCCAGCACTTGACTTGGGTTGGACTGGTGCAGCTAGTATTGTATGGTCTTGGACCTTTGCTTTCACCTTCTTTGCTGTTCAAATTGCTATCAACGTGTTGATGCTTAGTTTGAATTGGACAAAAACCTTGAACGTGGATATGTGGAACGTTTGGGGGAAAGCCTTGACTGGTTACTTGGTATATTATGTGAGTGGTCATTTATGGGCTGGCTTCTTGGTGGCAGCTATTCAGGTTATTTTAGAATTGAAAATGGGCGATATGTTCCAAAAACATATTGAAGATTTGACAGGTATTCCAATGGTAACGGTTACCCACTGTATGAACCTATCTGCTGTCTTCATGTTGCCAGTGAACAAATTGATGGATAAAGTACCATTCTTGAATAAAAAAGCTGATACAGATGCTCTTCGTAAGAAAATCGGTATCTTCTCTGAAAACTCAGTAATGGGCTTCATCATTGGTGTCTGCCTAGGTTTTGCAGGCGCCTACACCGTTTCAAATTCATTGAACTTGGGTATTCAAGTTGCTACTGCCATGGCTCTATTCCCAATGGTAAGCAAGCTCTTTATGCAATCCCTCTCTCCATTAGCTGATGCTATGTCAGAGTTTATGAAAAAACGTTTCAACGACCGTGAAGTTTATATTGGTATGGACTGGCCATTGTTGGCAGGACGCTCAGAGGTATGGGTAACTCTTATCCTCATGGTACCAATTTTCATCGGTTACTCTCTCATTTTGCCTGGAAATACTGTATTGCCAATTGCAGGGGTATTGAACTATTCTATTGCAGTAGGAGGCCTCTTGCTTACAGGTGGTAACTTGGCACGTATGATGATTCTCGGTGTCATTTACCTTCCGCTCTACCTTTACAGTGCAACTTATTTTGCTCCTATTTTGACAGGCTTGGCAAATTCAACTGGTGCAGTTGAGGTAGAAAAAGGTCAGTTGATTACTTGGTCCACTATTGAAGCACCAGAACTCCGTATCTTGTTTGCGGAAGCGTTCAATGGTAATATACTCGGTATTGGAGGGGCGGTTCTCTTCCTAGCACTCTTTGTTTGGTTGTATAAGACAATGACAGCACAAGAAGTACCGTCAAAACGTTATGAAAACTAAAAAAGCATATTGGCTAACTTTATTATTGGTGGCAGTTGTCCTTTTTCTGCTAGGTTTAAATACAGGAGTGTATGTATTTAACTTGTTAGCGATTGGGATTAGCTTTCTAGTCTATCGAAATGGCTATGATGTTTTATTCAAAGAGTACGACGATAGCCAAAAAGAAAAACGAGAAACAGCAGAAAAGATTTATGCTGCCTTGAGGGAAGGAAAAAAGAAAGGCGAGTAAGCATATGACGAGTGGAAAAATTCTATTTTCAGAAGAGAGGAAAGCACTAGCTGATGCCGTTCATCTGACCTATTATCGTAAGAACACCAATACGGCAGGGGGGAATTTTTCCTTCAAAACACAAGATAAGACAGGCAAAGAATACATCATCATGACACCGTCTATGATGTCAGAAGCTTATCATGGAAAAATCAGTCCTGCGCAAGTCTTGGTTGTAGATTATGATACCGAGGAAGTGGTGGCTGGTGAAGGGAAAGTGACGCGTGAAATCAATATGCACTTTGCATGTTACCGGACAAATCCTGAAATCAAATGTGTTTTCCATGCCCACGCTCCCCATGCTATGTTTTGGGCGACCAGTCATCTGGATATGCCAAACCTGACAGAATCAACTCAAAAGGTCGAGTATATTAAGGTGTTGGATTTTGCACCGAATACCACTCCAGAATTGGCAGAAATTGTTCGGCAGGAATTGTTATCAACGGATGGTAAGTTGCCAAAAGAGTATCTTTTGGATAGTCACGGGGTCTTGATTTTGACTCCGGGAGCAGATGGTGAAGAGGCTTTGAACAAGGCTCTCCAAATTCTTGATACGGTTGAATGGAACGCAGAAATTGCTTACAAGCAAACCGTTTTCCAAAAACTTGGTATCTTGGATGGCTATTATTCAAAAGGTCATCGAATCGGAGATATAGACGATTTGATTCATAGAAGACCTATCTGGAATCAAGAAAAACAAGACGAAGGTTTTGAATAAAAGATAGGGGATACCCTATCTTTTATTTGTGAAAAGGAAAGGAGTAAGGACATGAAAGAATTTAAAGATTCGCAATCCATGCAGGAGCTGTGTCAGCTGACTTATGATATGTGGTTGCATGGTTGGGATGAATATAACGGGGGAAATGTCAGTTACATTTTACCAGAAGAGGACAGGGAGTATCTGAAGACCTATGCTGTAAAAAGAGAAGTCGAACTGTCCGACATTCCTCCAGAAATGATTGGTCAGTATGTTTTGATTACTGCATCAGGTAGTCATTTTAGGACTTTGAGAGATCATGTGGAACGCGATACAGGTGTCATTCGGGTGACAGAAGCAGGCTATCAAGTGTTGTGGGGATTTGAAGAAGAAAAACGTCCGACCAGCGAGTTATATATGCACTTGTTGGCCCATGCAAAACGGTTATCCGTTGATCCAGCTCATCGCGTGGTTGTCCACAATCATGCCCCCAATGCCACAGCCTACTCACTGGTATCTCCGCCGGATGATAAGGAATATACTTTGCCTTTGTGGAGAGTGTTGACGGAGAGCATTGTTGTATTCCCAGACGGCGTTGGCATTTTACCGTGGGAATTGCCGGGAACGCTGGCAATTGCTCAGCATAGTGTAGAAAAGCTGGAACATTGCCGCATTGTTGTCTGGGCCTATCACGGTATTTTAGCGACTGGAAAAGATTTTCAAGATTGTTTTGGTTTGATTGAAACAGTTGACAAGGCAGCAAAAATCCATCTGCAAACCATGTCCATCAAACAATACCCTGGTTTGAGCGATAAAGACTTGTACGAGGTCTGTCAGGTACTCAAGGTAGAACCACGGGAAGGATTTTTACAGATATAAAAAATAAGCTCAGAGAATATCTGGGCTTATTTGTCAAGTTCAGGAAACAACTTCCGCAAAATTTTCGGTGTGATACTTTGCCCAGGTCCTGCGTAGGTGTAAGTGTGCAGGTACATGGCAGGGTTGAAGTTGAGTTCGATGCAGGTGCAGTTGGGGTCGTCCTTGCTGGCTGGCTTGGTGCGGTCGGGGATAATCAAGTCCACACCGCAAGCCCAAGCTCCCATAGCAGTCGCCATATCAGCAGCCAGTTGCTTGTAGGACTCGTCCATTTGGTCGGTCATGTCAATGGAGTCGCCACCGGTTGAGATATTGGAATTGCCACGCAGAAAGGCTTGGATGCCCTCTGGCAAAACTGTATCAGGCGTGTAACCCTGTTGCTCCAACATAAGTAGTTCGATGTCCCCCAGGTTGATGATTTCCAGCGGCGAACGGTGGTCACGCCCACGCAGGGGATCTTGGTTTTTTTTCTCGACTAATTCTCGGATGCTTGAGTTACCGTCACCCACGACATTGGCTGCGACGCGAAGCAGGACAGCCTCACACTTGCCGTCCAAGACGAAGAAGCGGTACTCGGTCCCCGCCACGAATTCCTCCACGAGCACATGGCTGTCTTCCGAAAAGGCGATGTTCAGGGCTTTTTCATAGTCCGCAAGGCTGGCTGGTTCTTGGAAGATAGAGATGCCGAGGCCGAAGTTAGTGGATTTTGGTTTGACAACAATAGCAGAGCTAGCTACCTGTCCGTAGTACCGCAGGGCATCTTTCTTGTTAGCAAATTCCGCTCCCGCAGGCACTGGAAAACCAGCCTGGTCTAGAATCTTCTTGGTCACGACCTTGTTGGCCATGGCGAGTGGAATGACGTAGTTGTCCTTGGAGGTCATATTACCATTTTTGATGTACTCGACATGGTCACCATGCCAGAGCTTGAGAAACTGGTCTTCTTCATCCAAAATCTCGACATGCAAGCCCATTTGAATGGCGTCAAAGAGAATCATCTGGGTGGAGAGTTCCATGTTTTCATAGCCCTTGAGGGCGTAAGGCGCAGACCAAGCGTAATCTTGAAAGGCTAGACCTTGCTTGCGTCCAAATTCTTGAAGGGACCGGTCTTTGACTTTTTCCAACAATTTCCCTGCCAAAGTCAGGCTCGGGTCGCTCAAGCTGGCTTGAACAGTCGTCAGTAAATCTTGATAATAGCTGTCCAATCCAAAATGGTCAATAATCGCTTGCATGGCTTGAACAATGGTTTGGCTATCCGCCTCTGCTGGTAAAGGTGTCAAGGGATGGCTGAGGGCAATGCGGTTGTTAAGCTGATGGGCCTGCGCCAATTGTGCGTCGACATCGGTTAAATCATCTAGCCACAAGAGGGCGAGAATGAAGAGATGAACTGTGTCCAAGGTCCCTTGGCTGATGGCCAGTTGGTCGAAGGGATTGAGGTCAAAGGTCCGAAACTCCAAATAAGAAATGCCCTTGGTCAGATAGTCGCGACTGACCTTGGCACCGCGGAGGCGAACTGCAGAGTAAAATTCCTTTTCGGCAGACAACTGACCGCTAGCAACCGCCTGCTCGATGTCGGTCACATATTGCTTCAAGGAAGAGAAGGAGATGTGGACATCGGGGGCGTTGACATAGCCGTAGTTGGAATTGCGAATAGACCGCACGCAGCCAATTTCCTCTGTCAAAAATCCTTTTTCAGCCAGACTGCTAGCTCCGTAGAGGTAGGTCAAGAGCCAACGGTAGCGTAGGAAATTCTGAGCCAGCTTGAGATAGAGGGCATTTTTGAAGGTGATGAGGTCGTCGTAATCGCTGGCTTCAAAGAGTTGCTGGGTCAGGTCTTTGCCCAATTCAAAGTTATAATGGATGCCCGACATGGACTGCAAGAGCTTGCCGTAGCGTTGCCCCAAACCGACCCGATACTGGTACTCAAATTCGCTTTCTAGCTGGGCGATTTGAATTTCGTCCTCGGTGATGTGAGGAGGCATGGACAGGGGCCAAAGGTATTCGTCCTTGTTCATGGATCGACAGGCAACGTCTGTGATGGCGCCCAAAAAGCGACGCGCTTCTTTGGTCGACTGGGTAACAGGCGTAATCAGCTCTAGCTGTGGCTCGCTGTAGTCGGTCTGGATATAGGGATGGAAGGATCGTGAACCTAGTTTTTCAGGGTGGGGCGTCTGAGCCACACGATTTTCAGTGTTAATCCGCAGAGATTCTCTTTCTAAGCCAAAAGTTGCTTGAAGAATGGGTGCGGTAGAGGGTAAGTGTTTCAGCATAGTGTCTATTCCTGTTATTTTCTTATTCCAATTTTATCTAGTTTGCTGAAGAAATACAAATTTTCGCTACGTTTTGGCTTGAAAATCCAGAGAAAACGACCAAAAGCAAGGTTCAGACTTCGGAATTTTCCATCAAAGGATATAATATTTTTGTAAAAACAGCGCCAACAATCGTATTTTGCTTGTTTTAGAAACAGTCAAAAAATAAAAGTTCGTCATTTTTGAAATACGGGCTATTTCTTGATGAAACGTTCGTTTTTTGATAGAATAGATTGTAAACGAAACTTGCAGGTGAGATTCCTGCCAGAAGTAGAAGAAAGGCTGGACTGGTCAGCCAGTTCAGAGAAAGAGTGAATATGACATCAGTAGTTGTTGTAGGAACCCAATGGGGCGACGAAGGTAAGGGTAAAATTACAGACTTCTTGTCTGCTAATGCTGAAGTAATCGCGCGCTATCAAGGTGGAGATAATGCAGGACATACTATCGTTATCGACGGCACCAAGTATAAGTTGCACTTGATTCCGTCTGGAATTTTCTTCCCAGAAAAGATTTCGGTTATCGGAAATGGTGTGGTTGTCAATCCAAAATCCTTGGTGAAGGAAATCAACTACCTCCATGATTCAGGTGTGACGACAGATAATTTGCGGATTTCAGACCGCGCACACGTCATCTTGCCTTATCACATCAAATTGGACCAGTTGCAGGAAGAATCCAAAGGTGAGAACAAGATTGGTACAACCAACAAGGGTATCGGTCCAGCTTACATGGACAAGGCAGCTCGTGTTGGTATCCGTATTGCAGACCTCTTGGACAAGGAGATTTTTGCAGAGCGCTTGAAAACAAACTTGGCTGAGAAAAACCGTTTGTTTGAGAAAATGTATGAATCAACGCCAATCGAATTCGACGAAATCTTTGAAGAATACTACGCCTACGGTCAAGAAATCAAGCAATATGTGACCGATACGTCTGTCATCCTCAACGATGCTTTGGATCAAGGCAAACGTGTCTTGTTTGAAGGTGCCCAAGGGGTTATGTTGGATATTGACCAAGGTACCTATCCATTCGTTACTTCTTCGAACCCAGTTGCTGGTGGTGTGACCATCGGTAGTGGTGTCGGACCAAGCAAGATTGACAAGGTTGTCGGCGTATGTAAGGCCTACACTAGCCGTGTTGGTGACGGACCATTCCCAACTGAATTGCACGATGAAATCGGAGACCGTATCCGTGAAATCGGTAAAGAGTACGGCACGACCACAGGTCGTCCACGCCGTGTCGGTTGGTTTGACTCAGTGGTCATGCGCCATAGCCGCCGTGTGTCAGGTATTACCAACTTGTCCCTCAACTCAATCGACGTTTTGTCAGGACTTGAGACTTTGAAAATCTGCGTGGCTTATGACTTGGATGGTGAGCGTATTGACCACTACCCAGCAAGCTTGGAACAGCTCAAACGCTGCAAACCAATCTACGAAGAAATGCCAGGTTGGTCAGAAGATATCACAGGTGTGCGTAGTTTGGATGAATTGCCAGAAGCGGCTCGCAACTATGTTCGTCGCATCAGCGAATTGGTCGGTGTTCGTATCTCAACCTTCTCGGTAGGACCAGGTCGCGAACAAACCAACATCCTTGAAAGTGTCTGGAGTTCTAAATAGGATATTGAGCGGGAAATCAGTAGAGTTAGGAGGAGAAAAATAGTATGTTCCTCATATTGGGTGTTACTGGAGTCCTGTTCTTATTCAGCATATTGGTGGGCTACCTGGTTTTCGTGGTTGCTTGGAGTTTGCCACGTATGGAGGATAAACAGCAACATCGTTACTATTTGATAGGCTCCTTGCTAAGTCTGCTCCTATTTCCCTTTATTGGACCCTTGGTTTTTCCTATATTTGGCTTTAGCCTTGGTTATGGAATTTCTGCTCCACTGTCAAAAGGATGGAGAACCTTTTTGATAATAGTAGGGGTGGTATTGCTGCTTTGTTCAGGTCTAGCTCTTTTTTGGATTGCCGAAACCGTGTTGGATCTATATTCAAATTAAAGATTGAAGGGCAAGTTCTATCTGAACTTGTTCTTTTTTGATATTCTGCTATAATAGATTTTACTAGATTCTATAAAATAAAGAGGTTTACAAATGGAAGGTTTATTTTTACCCCTAATCATGGTGGCTATGGTTGGTTTCATGTTTTATTCACAGCGTAAGCAACAGAAACAGCGCCAAGACGCCCTTAGTCAAATCAAAAAAGGTGACGAGATCGTGACCATAGGTGGCTTGTTTGGTATCGTTGATGAAATCGACGACAAGAAGGTCGTTCTGGACGTGGACGGTGTCTATTTGACTTTTGAACGCGGAGCCATTCGCAATCGTGTGACGCCGGCTACCACGACAACAGTAGCAGCAGAAGAACCAGCTCTAGAAACGGTTGAGCCAGTTCAAGAATCAGTTATTGAGGAATAAAGACGAAAAACCAGGGGAAACCTTGGTTTTTATCTTATCTTCATGATGTGCTTTTTGCTTAAAACCTAGAGACTGTGGTATAATAGACTGATTATAGCTTGAGGAAAAAGTCATGTTTAAGTGGAATTTTAAGAAAAAAGAGAAGTTTGAGACGCCTGTGGAGGTGCCCAAACATATTGCCATCATTATGGATGGGAATGGGCGCTGGGCCAAAAAACGGATGCAGCCTCGGATTATGGGTCATAAGGCCGGTATGGATGCCCTGCAAAAGGTAACAAAAACAGCGTCTAAACTAGGGGTCAAGGTCCTGACAGTCTATGCCTTCTCAACGGAAAATTGGTCCCGCCCTGAGAAGGAAGTCAAATTTATCATGAATTTGCCGGTTGAATTTTACGATAAATACGTGCCGGAGCTTCATGCCAACAATGTGAAAATCCAGATGATTGGTGACCATTCTCGCCTGCCAGAAGCGACCTTGAAGGCACTGCGGATGGCAGAAGAAAAGACCAGGAGAAATACCGGCCTCATCCTCAATTTTGCCTTGAATTATGGCGGTCGTGATGAGCTGTCTCGTGCGATTAAGGCGATCTCGCAGGATATTTTGGATGCTAAGTTCAATCCAGGGGATATTGATGACAAGCTGATTGCTGATTATCTGTATACAGGTAGTTTGCCGGTTTCCCTGCGAGACCCTGATTTGGTCATTCGGACCAGTGGTGAACTCCGTCTCAGTAATTTTTTGCCCTGGCAGATAGCCTACAGTGAGCTCTACTTCACTGACGTGGCCTGGCCGGACTTTGATGGAGAAGCTCTGCTATTAGCCATAAAAGAATACAATCGTCGCCACAGAAGATTTGGTGGTGTGTAAGGAGAAATGATGACAAAGGAACTAAGAACACGGGTGATATCGGCGGTCGTTGCACTGACCCTCTTTATCCCTGTTATATATATTGGTGGGGTGACCTTCCAGTTGGTGCTGGGGCTCTTGGCCATGCTGGCTACTGCGGAATTGATGCGGATGTACAAGCTGGCGCCTAATTCCATTGAGGGTATCCTGGCCATGCTGGGGAGTTTTGTCTTGACCCTTCCGCTTGAGAACTATCTGCCATTTTTGCCGACGGATGGGAACTATGTGGCCTTTACGGTCATTGTCTTTATTCTGATGGGTTCCATCGTCTTCCATACAGGCGCCTATACTTACTCAGAAGTGGTCTATCCTATTGCCAGCAGTTTTTATATCGGGGTTGGTTTCCACAATCTGGCCCTGGCGCGTATGGATAGTCTCAACAAGCTTTTCTTTGCTCTGCTGCTTGTCTGGGCGACGGATATCGGTGCCTATATGCTTGGTCGTCAGTTTGGCAAACGCAAGCTGGCTCCTCTGGTATCACCTAATAAATCTATTGAAGGTTTTCTCGGTGGAATTGCTTCGGCAGTTGTAGTGGCAGCCATCTATCTCATCTTCTCCAAGGAAATTCGTGACGTCTATTCAATTCCCTTGATGCTGGTCTTGGCGGCTGTATTTTCTGTCGTGGCCCAGTTTGGAGATCTGGTTGAGAGTGCTATCAAGCGCCGTTTTGGTGTCAAGGATTCTGGTAATTTGATTCCAGGGCATGGCGGTATCTTGGATCGTTTTGACAGTGTCATTTTTGTCTTTCCAATCATGCACTTCTTCGGCTTATTTTAAGGAGGTTCCATGAAGGGAATTTTAGCATTTATTTTTATCTTTGGCGTGATTGTGGTTATCCATGAATTTGGTCACTTCTATTTCGCCAAAAAAGCAGGCATCCTGGTTCGGGAATTTGCCATTGGTATGGGTCCGAAAATTTTCGCTCATACGGGCAAGGACGGGACGGCCTATACGATTCGTATTCTTCCGCTTGGCGGCTATGTTCGTATGGCTGGCTGGGGCGAGGACAAGACGGAGATTAAGACCGGGACACCGGCCAGTTTGACCCTCAATTCAGACGGCATTGTGACTCGAATCAACCTATCGGGTAAGGGCTTTGATGTCAACAGTCTGCCCATGAATGTGACCGGCTTTGACTTTGAAGATAGGCTGGAAATCACTGGTCTGGTCCTGGATGAGACCAAGACCTATAAGGTGGACCACGACGCGACCATTGTCGAGGAAGATGGGACGGAAGTCCGCATTGCACCGCTGGATGTCCAGTATCAAAATGCGACGATCTGGGGTCGGCTCATGACTAACTTTGCGGGTCCCATGAACAACTTTATCCTCGGTGTTTTGGCCTTCATCCTGCTTATGTTCATGCAGGGCGGTGTGGCCGATACGTCTAGCAATCAGGTGACAGTTGTAGAGGGTAGTGCCCTTGCAGCTGCTGGATTAGAGACTGGAGATAAAATTCTCTCGGTCAATGGTCAGGCAACAGATTCTTACGCCGATATTTCTAAGGTGATTGGGCAGGCAGTGCAGGATGCTAGCAGTGCTCCTAAGTTTGACTTGCTTGTGGAGCAGGACGGGACTGAGAAGAATGTGTCTGTGACTGCCAAGCAGGAAGATGGCACCTACAGACTAGGTGTTTCCCCTATTTTGAAGACGGGTGTCTTGGACAAGATTATTGGTGGTATCCAGCAGGCCGGAGCGACAGCTCTCATGATTGTCACAGCCCTGAAAAATCTGATTGCCAGCTTTGATGTCAAGCAACTAGGTGGTCCTGTGGCTATCTACTCTGTCAGCAATCAAGCGGCTCAAGATGGTTGGATGTCCATTATTGGACTGATGGCTACGTTGTCGATAAACGTAGGAATTTTCAATCTCATTCCGATTCCGGCCCTTGATGGTGGTAAAATTGTTATGAATATCCTGGAAGGAATTCGTCGCAAACCGCTCAAGCCAGAAACGGAATCCTACATCACGCTGGCAGGCGTTGCAATCATGGTCGTCCTCATGCTGGTCGTGACCTGGAATGACATTATGCGGGTATTTTTCTAAAATAAAATTTGCAAGGAACTGAATGCCTGCTCTAGGCAAGATGTTCCAGGAACTAAAGAAGAAAGGAAGACAGAGAGTTACTGATTTGAACTCGAGCGTCAGCTTGGAATTTTCAGTCGTCGCCAGTCATTCGTCTCTGTTTTTTCAAAATAAAGAAAGGAACTGAATGCGTGATAAACGCAGGAAGTTCTGAAAACTAAGAAAAAGAAAGGAACAGAGAGTTTTTAGATTTGAACTCGAGCGTCAGCGAGGGTTTTGAAAAGTGAATTCTCTGCCTTCTAAATCAAGTAAGCTACGAAAGGAATTGAATGCGTGCTATACGTAGGATGTTCTGAAAACTATGAAAGGAACTGAACACGGGCTGAAACCTGTGTCTTCCTAACAACCAATGATGAAAGGAACAGAGGAGGTTCGTAATTGAACTCGGTCTAAAAACTCGGAAAATAGATAAACTGACTGATGTGCAAGCACATTGCGCCAGTTTCCTAATTTTCAGTCGTTTTTTACGACCTCCGTATCTTAATATGAAACAATCTAAATTGATTATCCCGACTCTTCGGGAGATGCCTTCTGATGCGCAGGTCATCAGTCATGCGCTTATGGTGCGTGCTGGTTATGTGCGTCAGATTTCCGCTGGGATTTACAGCTACTTGCCGTTGGCCAACCGTGTGATTGAAAAAGCCAAAAATATCATGCGGGAGGAATTTGACAAGATTGACGCCATCGAATTTTTGGCGCCTGCTCTCTTGTCAGCCGACATTTGGCGCGAGTCTGGTCGTTACGATACCTACGGCGACGACCTTTACAAGCTCAAAAACCGCGAGGGTTCCGACTTTATCTTGGGTCCAACCCATGAAGAAACCGTGACCCTTTTGGCGCGTGATGCGGTCCAGTCTTACAAACAGTTGCCGCTCAACATCTACCAAATCCAGCCAAAATACCGTGATGAAAAACGCCCTCGTAACGGTCTTCTCCGTGGTCGCGAGTTCATCATGAAAGACGGTTATAGCTTCCACGCTAGCTATGAAAGCTTGGACCAGACCTACGATGACTATAAGGCAGCCTATGAAGCGATTTTCACTCGAGCAGGCCTGGAGTTCAAAGCTATCATCGGTGACGGTGGTGCCATGGGTGGTAAGGATAGCCAGGAGTTTATGGCTATTACACCAGACCGTACCGATCTTGACCGTTGGGTTGTCTTCGACAAGTCGGTTGCTTCTTTTGAGGAAATCCCAGAGGATGTTCTTGAAGCGATCAAGGCAGAGCTCTTGGCATGGTCTGTGTCTGGTGAAGACACCATCGCCTACTCTAGCGAGTCTGGTTACGCTGCCAACCTAGAAATGGCAACTAGCGAGTACAAACCAAGTACAGCAGTTGTCGTCGAAGAAGACTTGGTTAAAGTAGCGACGCCAGATGCCAAAACCATCGACGAAGTTGCTGCCTTCTTGAATGTTGCGGAAGAACAAACTATCAAAACTATGCTCTTTATGGCAGACGGTGAGCCAGTTGTTGCCCTCCTTGTTGGCAATGATCAAGTTAACGATGTCAAGTTGAAAAACCACTTGGCAGCAGATTTCTTTGATGTAGCAAGCCCAGCTGATGCAGAAAAAGTCTTCGGTGCAGGCTTTGGTTCTCTCGGCCCAGTTGGTTTACCAGAAAATATCAAGATTATCGCCGACCGCAAAGTGCAAGATGTGAAGAACGCTGTAGTTGGTGCTAACGAAGATGGTTTCCACTATACAGGTGCCAATGCAGGGCGTGATTTCCAAGTGACTGAGTATGTGGATATTCGTGAAGTCAAGGAAGGGGAGCCTTCTCCAGATGGACACGGAGTTCTCAACTTTGCTCGCGGTATTGAGATCGGTCATATCTTCAAACTGGGTACCCGTTATTCAGATAGCATGAATGCCAACATCTTGGATGAGAATGGTCGTTCTATGCCGATTATCATGGGATGCTACGGAATCGGTGTTAGTCGTCTCTTGTCAGCAGTTCTTGAGCAACACGCTCGTCTCTTTGTTAACAAGACACCAAAAGGTGAATACCGTTATGCTTGGGGCATCAACTTCCCTAAAGAATTGGCACCGTTTGATGTACATTTGATCCCAGTCAATGTTAAGGACGAAGAAGCTATGGCATTAACTCAGTCAATCGAAGCTAGCTTAATCGGTGCTGGTTATGAAGTCTTGACCGATGACCGCAATGAACGCGTCGGAGTGAAATTCTCAGACAGCGACCTGATCGGTTTGCCAATCCGTGTGACCGTCGGTAAGAAAGCTGCCGACGGCGTGGTCGAAGTCAAAATCAAGGGCACTGGTGACACTGTCGAAGTCCATGTCGACCAGCTCTTGGAAACTTTGAAAATTTTGAATAAGTAACAAATAAAGGAGAGGTTGGGCATAAAGTCCAGCCTCTAACTATTTTATTATGTGATTTTTAGTTCGGGAGCGAGAAAGAACTCGATAGATGAAAAGAGAGTTCATTTTCCCCGCACAGCTTCAACTGTTTGGGAGACAGTTGAAGGTTGGAAATTGAGCGAACTCAGTTCGCATCATAACGTAAAGGTCTGGTTCGGAGCGTAAAACGCGAAGTGCTGAGGATTGTTTCACAATCCCAATTTCCCACCTTTCACAGTTCCCCAAACTGTGAAAGCCAATCAACCCTGCGCTGAGATGTTGACACAAACTAAAGAAAACGAGCCTAGGCTTTTTGCCCAGGCTCTTTTAATAATGAATCTATTTTTTGATTTCAAGCTCCTGTAATTGGTGCAAAATGGTTTCTAAATCAGCTCCTGCCTGCAGGAGAGCGGCAGCTGTATAGCAGCCTTCAACGACGGGAACAGTCTGAATCAGGACTTCTTTTTCTGAAAAATCAGCAACCATTTCGATATTCATCCGAGCGCTTCCTAGGTCGAAAAACGCTAAGATGGTGTCTGCATCATTTTCTTCTAACTTTGCCTGGACGGTCTCAAAGCTAGTGCCGATTGAACCATCCTCCAAGCCACCGCAGTAGGTCAAAGAAACGTCCTGAGTTACTTCCGAGACTAAATCGATAATCCCCTGGGCAAGATTTTTGGAATGGGAGACTAGTAAAATGCCAGTTTTTGTCATGTTTAACTCCTTTATTGTCTATAAACGTTGATTTAATAAGGTTTCTAGAACCTTGTATTGAGTTGATTTTGTAATTTGTTCACCTTTATGTTCACCCTAAAGGTTATTCATGGCTTTTTCGTAATATGAAACCGCCTCTTTTTCCTTGTCTTTGGATAGGTGACTGTATATATCCATGGTCATAGCTAGGGTTGAATGACCTAGCCTATATTGTAATTCTTTATAACTGATACCAGCGTTCAGCAGTAAACTAGCGTGAGTATGACGAAAAGCGTGGAGGGTAAAGCGAGGGATGCCAATTTTAGCGCACCGCCTTTTTAAGCTATCTTGTCTGATAGCCAAGTCTTGGTATTCTCTTGTAGGTGTTGCAAACACCACTGGCGAAGCACGCACTCCAACCTCTAAAAACAGTTGTCTTTGTCTATTCTTATAAAGCCGTAAGAGGTTAATTGTTTTTTTGTCTATGCTTATATTCCTGATACCTGCTTTACTCTTTGGAGTGCCTACCAAGTCAACATATTTACTGTAATTCTTGGTTATACTAATCGTACCGTTTTCAAAGTCAATATCAGACCACTCTAATGCTACAGCTTCACCAAAACGGCAACCAGTGGCAAGGAGTAAGCTATAGAATACATATTCAAAATAATAGACATAGCTATCAACCGATTTTTCTTTCATGTACCCCATAAACTTTTTTAAGTGTTCGGACTCTATGAATTTAATTGCATGGCTTTCACGTTTTCGAGCCTTTGGCATGATAACTTCACGAGCTGGATTAAACGGCAAGAGCTGGAGCGTTACACCATACTGTAAAATTCTACGATTCAAAGAATGGACATTACCAAAATGGACAAAAGTTTCTGATAGATTATTGAGATGCCTTTGTATTTGTGGCAGAGTTATCTTATCAAGTTTCATATCCCCGAATGTGGATAGAAGATGATTATGTACAATTCCTTTTGTCAATTTAAAACTTTGGGGCTTTACTGTTAGTTTGTAATTATCTAACCATAATTCAGCCAATTCTTGATAGGTTTTTACCTCCACTTCTTTCTTGACCGTTGACCCATTTTTGACGAACTCCAATGGTGCTTGCTTTGCTTTCTGCTTGACTTCTGTTTTTGTCCTACCCGTTATACTAGTTTTTACTTTTTTCCCAGTGACAACATCCACACCCAGGTAGATATTGGCACGGTAGACGGTTGACCCGTCTTTTTTTCTTATTTCGGTTATTCTCATGATATTATCCTTTCCATCAGCAGGCAAGCTATAAAGGTTTTATCATGCGTAGGCTTACGAGAACAGCCCTATTTTCGTTTGTTTTAAGTGGGTAGGGTAAATGTACCAGAAGAGAACTAAAAGCGAATACAGGCGATTTTGGAGCGTTTGACAGGGTTAGAAATGGTGAGATTTTGCATATCCTGAAATCTCAAAAAACGGTAAGGTTACGGTAAGGTATACCACCCCTTTTCTTATTCAGTCGTTAAATGGTTTAATCTTACCTTTGATGGTCACAAACCACCCTTGAAGCGTTAAAACCTAGCAAAGTACCAGAATAATATGTTTTTAGAATGCTTTATGTATTCGTATCATGATGATAGTATCACGCGCCGAATGAGATAAGTTTCCGGAGTTTTCGGAGTCCTTAAAGACCGCAGACAGTTTACTAAAATATATAGATTGACAAAACTTGACTTTTTTCAGCTATTAACAAAACCTAACTTTTTCAGCTATTGAGTTTTGTTGAGTTTTTCCAGCTACCTACAAAATCCGACTTTTTTTCATGTTGACTAATGTTGACTTTTTTAACTACCAACAAAAACCTACATTTTCAGCAACTGACAAAAACTGACTTTTTTAATGCGGACTTTTGCGGACTTTTTCAGCTAGTGACTAACCGTGACTTTTTTCACTCCACACAGTCCACTAGAAAGCCCCTAGGCGCGTGAAATACCTTGGTAGGGTAAATGTACCAGAGGAGTGTTTGAACGTGGTGAGGGGGTTAGTTTTTCAACCGCTCAAGCATCAGAGCATGGTCTTTTTTTGCAAATTCAAAAACTTGCTTTGAAATACTCTTTTTGAATTTATTTATTATATCAGCATTAAAAAAGATGTTATATTGGGGTCGTTCAATCTTTTCTAATCCTTCAAAAGTTATCTTTTCTAAATAATCATCAATGATTATATAGTCTATTTCTAATAATGTACTATACTTAAGTTGTATTTTATCTAAGTCTTCTTCGGTTTCAAAATCATTAAAGATAATTTCTAAATTTGTAAAAGATGATAGAGTGAAGCTATTGTTTACAGGGTCTTCATTTTCTATATAGTAGGTGGGGATGCTATTGATTTTATAGTATGATTCGGGAGAAATTTCAAACATTTTTTTATTAGTCAATAAATTATCGAGCGCAAAACTAATAAACCCAGATATATCGACATTAGGCAATAAAAAATCAGGAAAATACCCATACTTATTTATTATTGAGTCATTGACCTTTTGGGCTAATTCGTGTAGGTCTGTTTCTTCAAAATCATAAAACCATGAAACGTTTTTTAATTCACCAAGTATTCTATCAGTGTAGTCACCGTATAATAACTCACCAACTGACTTATTTTGTAAGTCAGCTATTTTTTTAAGATTTTCTTTATTCGGTAAATTCCTTCCTTTTTCCCAGTTATTGACAGTTCCCTTGGAAGTTTCAAAACGTTCCCCGAACTTCTCCATAGATTCACCCAATGAAAGGCGGATTTGTTTGATTCTTTCTCCTACTTGAATATTGTTATTCATAACGGAAACACCTCCTAACAACTACATAATAAACTTTTTTTTAAAAAAAGTAAAGAAAAGTATTGATTTATTTTTGGAAAGGTGTTATAGTCTAAGTATGCAAAAGTAAAGGAGGTGATTAAGTGACTAGAAAAAACAAGATTCGAGGTTATCGGAATATGTTGGGGTTGACACAGGAACAACTTGGCAAAAAGTTAGGGATGACAAAACAAAGTTATCACAATAAAGAAGTTGGTAGAAACTCTTTTAGTGATGATGAAAAGTTAAAGTTTAAACAGCTACTTCTACCATTGTTCCCTGATATTACACTAGAAGACATATTTTTTTAACCAAAAGTATGCAAAAGTAAAGAAAGGAGCGGGCAAGCAATGAGGAGAAACTACAGTAAAGTCATTGAAGAAATGCGAACCACTCACGGGCTGAACTTGGTTGCTATTGGTCAGCGTATCGGAACAGACCCCCGAACAGTTGGCAAGTGGGCAAAAGGAAAAAACAAACCTAACCAAGAGAGCCGAAAACGATTAAACAGACTTTATAGAGAGGTAAAGCAGGACATGACAACACAAAACACAATCGAACCATTTGAAGATTTTTACGACTGGTCAAAAATGAAGAAAAAGAAACCGACTACCGAGGTTATCGCTACTCAACAATTTGGAAATAAGTCATTTGAAATTTATGGAAACAAAGATAACCCGCTTTTTATTGCCGTTGAAGTGGCTGAAATGATTGAAGTACAAAATACAACCGACTTACTAAAAAGGGTTGATGAAGATGAAAAGCTGACCTATGTAATATCTAGGGCAGGTCAAAAACGAGAAGTAAACATGTTAACTGAGTTTGGACTTTATGAAGTGCTTTTCCAATCACGCAAACCAAAAGCCAAAGAGTTTAAAAAAGTAGTCAAAAACATCTTGAAAGAAATTCGAGTAAACGGCTACTACATGCAGGGCGAACTTATTCAAGACCAACCGACAAAGCCCCTACCAGCTATCAGTGACCTAACTTATATCAAGAATAAACTTGCTGAGGTGCAGGAAATGGATAACCTAGCAGACATTACCGCAGGGATTGAGCGAGTGACTAAGCTAGCGGCAGTCATCGGAGGTTAGTCAATGGAATTAGTTTACATGGACGGACGGAAAGAGCCGTATACATTGAGCAGTATTGTAGCAGAATGCGCAGAGGTGCAACACCACACAATAACCCGCACTATCAGGAAAAACCTTGAACGCTTTGAACATTTCGGAAAGGTTGGATTTAAAATCCAAGCTATGGAGAGCGGTCAACAGTCAAAAGATTATATCTTAAACGAGCAACAGGCTACTTTGCTAATCACTTTTCTAAAGAATACCGAGCAAGTTGCAAACTTTAAGGAGAGCCTAGTCCGAGCATTCTTTGAAATGCGTGACGAGGTGGCACAATTCCGCTACCAGAGGGCACTGGAAAAGCCCAAGCGCAAGACTTTACACGACAGCATAGAGACGTGGCAGGAAGCACCAAAACACGCGCATAGCACCGTTACAAATCTTTTGCTAAGGGGTACTACTGGAATGAACAAAAAGCAGTTAGTGGCAAAACGTGGCGGTAAGACAGGTATTGATAGCCTAACCAGTCAGGAGCTTATCAGATACCAGGCACTAGAAGACATGGCTATTGCTATGATTAACCTTGGCATGACATACCAAGACATCAAAACAATGGTATTCAGACCAAAAGAAAACGCACCAGAGGGCGCGTGAGAACAACAAAAAAAGGCTTACCGAGACCAATCAGCAAAGCCTTTAAGGGAAATAACTAAAACACAATTCAGCAGGCAAGCTATAAGGGTTTTAGAAATGTGGTATGGCTATATTATAGCACAATTTAGGTATTTTGAACAGTCAGAGGGCGCTAACCCTTAAAACTAGCACGCTATTTCAAATGTTCGCCAACTTGGGGCAACCGCCCAGCGTTTGGGATAGTGTTGAATCGTATAGTAAAAACCAATTACAGAGAAAACGAGGTATTTATAAAATGCAAGAACTCAATCTAACACCAGAACAGACTTTGAGCCTGATTGTTATGTTATTACCCGTAGTCATCTACTTATGGCATCATTTAGGCAGTTTTCAGCTTGATATAGAGCCTAAACCCAAGCCAGAGGGTAGTAACACCAGACGGCTGACAAATGCTAACTACGGGGCTTATATACAGTCACAAGGCAGATATTACAACTAGGGGGCAGATATGGAGTTAGTTTTATTAACACCGCTGGAACTAATTGAATATAGCAAAAAATACGATATTCGGATAATTCTTAAGGATAGTGAATGTAAATCACATTCCTTAACACACAATAATATGGAGTTTCCGCTTTCCCTATATCTTGTTGAAATTACCATAAAAAAGCAAGTTGAGGCAGTAGAAACGCAGATAAGAAAGGAAAAATATGCTGACATTTAGAGAACTTGAACAAATAGCAGAAATATTACTAAAAAATACTAAATCGGAAGAAATGCAGTGTTATCTTGATATGGAACACGATAGTAAATTGCTTTGGGTAAAACACAAAATCGCTAGTCTGGAGGTACAAGCATGACAGAAAACAAATTACCACCACACTTATACAAAGTTTTCAAGCTCCTACCGCTTGGCATAGACTTGCCAATCACCGCCTCAGACATTGAGAAGCTGACAGGCTTGGACATCCGAACCATTCGGGAGCATATTCGCCAATTGATTGTTGATTATGGCATACCCGTTTGTGGTGGCCGAGATAACAAGCAAGGGGGCTACTATATCCCCCAGAATGAAGTGGAGCGACTTGCGGGAGTGCTACCACTCCAACGCCAATACGACCAAGAGCACAAGCGTATCCACGCGCTACTGACCGCAGATTTACAAGACTGGAGGAAGTACAGAGATGAGGCTTGAACTGACCGCACAAAGTGAAACAGACTTAAAAACGGGCATTCTGGAGCTTATAGGGGACTATCTGGAGGCGCGTGAGATGGTCAAACCAAGGTTAACTGGACTAATCACAGCCCAGCAACTCAAAAAAGAGCTAGACATAGAATATAAGACCTTGCAACGGTGGGAGAAAAACGGACTGAGACGATACCAACCGCCGATAGAGGATGCTAAGAAAATATTTTATAGGGTTAGTGATATTTTGATATTTTTGGGGGTTGAAAAATGAGTAAGTTCGATTTTCACCCAGCTAGCAGTGCAGGAAGTTATAAACTGAAAAATAAAGTTAACACGCACCCAAAAGACCACCGACCGACCTTCGAGCAGGTCAAGGAACAGCAACGTTTGAAGAAGCTGAAAAAGAAACGGAGAAAGTAACATGAACAAGTTTTACACAGGCGAGTTAGAAAACCTTGTCATTGAACTACAAAACCGAATTGAGGAGCTAGAAGAAATTGGCAAATAGAAGAATGGTCAGTAAGACAATCACGCAGAAACAGCGTTTCTTACAACTACCACTAGATACACAAGCGCTATACTTTCATTTAATCCAAAATAGCGATGATGATGGAATTGTTGAAGCTTTCCCAGTTTTACGAATGATAGGGGCAAGCGATGACAGTTTAGGGCTTTTGGTTGTAAGAAAGTTCATCAAACCCCTAAATGATGAAATGGTTTATTTTATGGTTGATTTCTTTGAACAAAACACAATTCAGAAAAACCACTACAAGAAAAGTATTTATCAGCATTTACTGAGTGACGAAGACAAAGAAATAAACCCAAGAATAGCGGAAAATCAACGGTTAGAAAGCAGTCAACAAAATGTTAACAAAATGTTAACAAATTGTCGCCCCAATATAATCAAAGATAATCAAAGAAAAGATAGTCAAAGAGAAGATAATCAAAGAAAAGAAAATCAAATGAAAGATAGGTCAGTAGAGGATAGTGATAGTCAAAGTCAAAAAAATACTTATCTCTTTGATTTTGATGAACTAACATCAACAATAAAAATATTTTTATCTAACGTTAGTTACTTTGCTGACACTACAAGCGATGACTTTTTAGAAAATGCTACTGATGAAGAATTTATTGCAGGCTTAACCTACTACTCTTTCAATCGTGAGCCAGACACTTACGAAGTTAACACAATTAAAAAACAACTTTCTAAGTTTGAAAGGCTATTAGTGAAAGAGATATACAAACAAGCCAGTCTACATGAAGCTAATTCAGTTGCATACATTACCAAGTCTTTACAGAATTTAGAAAAAGAAAACATATTTACGTTCGAAGAATGGGAAAGACAAAAAGTCTTGTCTACAACGGCAGAACTAGAACACCCGTCACCATGAGTTCAAAACTATTCAGAATGAAACAATACAAACAATGAGGAAGCTCCTATAATCAATTTTAAGACACAGGAACACACCTTAATCAACTTGAAATACTTCCCAAAGGTAAATATACCAGAGAAGATTTTGAGTGCTAAAAACGGCTAATAGGACTATTTAAAAACGAAAGGAACAAACAACATGACACTAAAAACTATTTCAGACACACCAAACACATTTACATTCAACTACACCTTCAAAGACCACGACACCGCACAAGTTGCAGGGCACGCGCTTATGGGCTACATGACAGGAACATTTGAGCAACCAGCTATTGAAGTGTATTATGATAATGAAAAAGTGGGCGGAGATCACAACCGTTTGGTGGTGGAATATGTGGCAGATACTGAACTTACTGAAACCTTCAAGCGGATTTGTGACAGTTTCCAAGACTACTACACCGACCCTGAGCAAAAACTTGAAGACCAGTACCGCCTGGAACGCACGGAACAACTCAAACAGTCAGAAGACTTTGACAGCCTACTGAAAAAGGTGGTGGCTTATGAACTGGAGTTAATAGACTATGGAGAACGTTTGCTAAGCGATGACCCTATTCCAATGGATTCAGAGACAGGCTACTCAACACTAGACTTAATTGGCGCTAAGGGTGTAGGGCTACTCAAGTCACTGGACGAAGACAACGAATATAGCGGGCTTGCTTATTACAACGCTGAGGCAGAATAGCAGAGAGAGGCAACCGCCTCTTTTTGCCGTTTTTGCTAACCTCAAAAAACCTCAGATAAAAAACAGATAAAAGATACTACAAAATACTACAATCAAATCTATATAGGCAATACTAAGAAAACCTAAGTTTGAAAATAGCTATAGGGCTGAAGTACTTTGGCAATTTCCAAAACGAACGAATACTACAAACGTTCGCTTTACAAAACAAATAATGACGGAACGGTTGGGGCTAAAAAGCTAGCACTATCAAGCATCCGCAGGGTTGAAAGGGTGCAAAAATATGGAACGTTTTTTGATTTTTCAAAACGACGAATATCCGAACGTTTTATAATTCTAAAAGACGGTGGCGCGTGATTAAGCCCCGAGCGAACCCCGAGAAAACAAAAAAAGCCAGCACCCCAATACTGACTTTTTGTGAATACAAATTCTAAAACTATTATATCACAGTTGGAGGGTATGCAGTTGGTTTTATCAAATAATCAATATAAATTTCTTGATGGTGTTTTAATGAACTATAGACATCTACCGAGCAGGATAGCGAGAAGAAAGCTGGAAATAGAAACCGAACACAGTACCGACATAAACATAGGGGCTAGCAAAACCAACCGAGTGATTAAACGCACAGAGTGGCTTGTAGAACGCTTTGACAGTGATATAAAGCTGAAAGGGTTAGAGTGCCAATTGAACGCCGTAGAAGCTACGATAGAGCTATTAGACGACACAATGACGCTAGTGTTTGAACTACGTTGGATACATGAACGCACACCCGAAGAAATCGCTAAATTAACAGGAACAAGCTTGAAATCAACGCAGAAACGCTTGGAGCGAATTACAGAAATCTTTGCAGACTATTGGGGTTGGACATGATGGAGGGCGCTAGTTTGATTTTTTTAGATACGATGATAGACGAAAAGAAAACCATAGCAATTACTAAGCGGTATTTGAAACAATATCCACGATTGAAAACCATAGCACGCACTACCACCACTTTACAAAGCAGTTGGAATGTATCGGATAAGGTAAAATCAGGAACGACCAGAAACACGCAAGAAGATAGATTACTGAACGCTATCGCAGTGAGCCAGGAAGTGGAAGAGATAGAGCGAGCTATCTCAAACTTGGATAAGTTACACAGTGACATACTGACAGAAAAGTATATCAAGCGTCAGAAAACAGGTTTGTCACTCTATGAAGGTTTTTACATGGGAAAGTCAGCATTTTACGAAACATTGCAAACAGCACTGTTAGACTTTGCTTGTATATTCAAGAATGGGGAATTGTTGCAGTATAAAGACGGTCAGGGCTAATTGACGAACGAATACAGTAAAACACAGTAGAATACAGTAAAAACATGGTATAATACACTTATCAGCAATCAAAAAAAGCGTATCGAATTGATACGCTAGTTACTTGCCTGCTGAACTCGTGATTTTTTTAGGTTATCGCCCTTTGATAACCTTTTTTTCTTTGTAAAATTTGTTCGCCTTTTTGTTCACCTTGAGGGGGAACATAAGGAAATATAAAGAAATAGTGATTTTTCAAAAAGTCAGTAATATCAAAGGTTTAGGACTTGTAAAGACATAAAAAGTTAAGCAATACTTATAATGCCAGTTTTTGTCATGAACCTGTCACCTCCAGGAGGGATTCAAAGAGTAGGCCAGATGAGTAAGAACCAGGATCGATGTGGCCGACAGAACGTTCGCCAACATAGGAAGCACGTCCCTTAGTCGCAAGTGTATCAGCAGTAGCTTGGACAATTTCCTGAATCAGATTAGAAGTGAGTTTGTCTTCCCTAATGGCAGAGATGACAGGGGTCCAGACGTCGACCATGGTTTTTTCGCCCAGCTCCGCCTTGCCGCGTTTTTGAATCATATCCAGGCCTTCTTGTAACATAGAAGCCAGTTCAGCACCAGCTTGGCTAGCCTTGGACAAACCCATAAAGGCCGAACCGTAGAGGGGACCAGAGGCACCACCTACCTTACTGAGTAGTTGCATGGCTACAATTTTAAAAATCTGGTCCGCACTGGCAAATTCCTTGCCATCCAGTTCAGTCATCACAGCAGCCATCCCACGGGCCATATTGCCTCCATGGTCACCATCACCAATAGGGGTGTCCAGCTCGCTTAGGTAATCCTTGTTTGCTTGAATTTTTTCGTTGAATCGTGTCATCCAAGCCAATGCTGTTCTTACATCCATAGTTTTTCTCCTACCAGCCGGCTACTTGTACAGGGGCGTTTAAAGCCTCTATCCAGCTTGGTTCTTCTAATTTTATAAGGGTCAATGATAGGCCAGCCATATCAATTGATGTCATGTAATCGCCGATTTTCTTGTAGTCTACCTCAATGCCTTTTTCCAGCAATAGTTTAGCTACGTCGTTGGCAAAGACATACTGCTCCATGAGTGGGGTTGCGCCTAGACCATTGATGAGAAGACCGTAATGTTCGCCTTCTTTGAGCTCAAAGCCTTGGGCTAATTTTTCAACCAATTCGGCTGCCAATGTTGCGGACGGTTGCAATTTTTCCTTCTTATAGCCAGGTTCGCCGTGGATGCCGACCCCATATTCAAACTCATCTTCTTCTAAAACGAAGCCAGGTTTTCCTACTTCAGGAACGGTTGCACCAGATAGGGCCAGACCAATTGTCTTAATCTGTGGAACTAATTTGTCGGCCAACTCTTTGATGGCAGCGAGAGACTGGCCTTGTTCAGCAGCATGTCCGAGAATTTTATGAACTAGGATGGTTCCAGCAACCCCGCGTCGACCTTGGGTATAGAGGCTATTTTCCACGGCAATATCATCGTCGACAACTACACTTGCAACCTCGATGCCTTCCATTTCTGCCAATTCTTGGGCCATTTCAAAGTTCATGATGTCACCAGAGTAGTTCTTGATGACCATGAAGACCCCGGCACCTTCATCAGCTGCCTTGATTGCCTCTAGGATTTGGTCCGGTGTTGGGGAGGTAAATACTGCGCCACAGACAGCAGCAGACAGCATACCTTTACCGACAAAGCCTGCATGAGATGGTTCGTGGCCAGAGCCTCCTCCAGAGATGATACCGACCTTGCCAGTCTTTTCTGCCTTGCGGACTATGACTTCAAAGCCCTCTAGACGTTCTACCAGGTCATTGTGCATAAAGACCAGGCCATTGAGCATTTCGTCAACAACATTTTCAGGTTGATTGATAATTTTTTTCATGAGAAAACCTCCGTGATATAATACTAAGATTATTATATTGTATTGTGTAGACAAATTAAAGGGACAATTGGTCAATTTTGTCCCTTTTTTTACATAAGTGTATCTGATAATGTATAATAAGATAGGAGAGACCAGAAGGGAGGCAGCATGGGCACTTCATTGCTGACCAAAAAGCGCATCGCAAAGGCATTTAAAAAGCAGTTGATTGAAAAGGGATTTGAGAAGGTGTCTGTGGTAGAGGTTATGCAGGAGGCTGCTATCCGTCGCCAGACCTTCTACAATCATTTCCTAGACAAGTATGAGCTCTTAGATTGGATTTTTAAGACGGAGCTGGAAGAGCAGATTACGGATAATTTGAATTATATTAGTGGATGGAAGTTGTTGGATGAGTTACTTTACTATTTCGACAGCAACCAGTCTTTTTATGCACGGATTTTTTCAGTCAATGAGCAGAATGACTTCAGGAGCTATTTATCTGACTATGTTAGGCTTTTGTTGGAAAAAATCATAGATGAGTGGTCTGTTAAGCAAGAGGTAGAAGTAGTAGGGTCGTTAAGGCTCTTCCTATTAGCCTACCATACCAAGGGTTTGGTGGGCTTTATTGAGGCGGGGGTGGTTGACCCCAATCACCAGCTACATACTTCCTATCGGAACCTAGTTTCCGTCTTGTTGCAATCACTTGAAGGAGGGAGAGGACAATGAGTCAATTGCCATTATTTTATCAGGAGGAAGACTTGCTACAATCCTATATAGATGGGCTCTTGCTGGCTCATCCTCATTTGGAGCAACTGGAGAATTATCCCATTATTGTGGATAAACATCAGGCCGAGGACCGGGTGCCGATTTTGTCGGGTGGTGGTTCCGGGCATGAACCGGCTCATATTGGTTTTGTCGGTGAGGGTATGCTGACTGCCGCTGTCTATGGGAAAATCTTTATTCCACCGACTCCAGAGCAGATTTTAAGAGCCATCCGCCATATCAATAGAGGCCAGGGTGTCTTTGTCATTGTCAAGAATTTCGAGGCTGATTTAGCAGACTTCGGCCAGGCCATTAAACAGGCGCGTCAGGAAGGAATCGATGTCCGCTATATTGTTTCCCACGATGATATTTCTGTCGAGCCCAAAAAGCAATTTCAGATGCGGCATCGGGGGCTGGCGGGCACTATTTTCTTGCATAAAATCTTAGGTGCTGCGGCTCAGGCTGGGGCCAGTTTGGCTGAACTGGAGGCCCTTGGCCTAGAATTGGCGACGGAGATTGCTACCATTGGCTTTGCGACCAGGTCTGCTCATTTTCCTGGGCATGACCAACCCCTCTTTCAGCTGGAAAAGGGCAAGATTTCCTACGGCATGGGGATTCACGGGGAGGAAGGTTACCGGACGGTCACTTTTGAATCGGCTGAGCAGTTGGCCAATGAAATCGTCAACAAATTAAAGATAAAATTCCACTGGCGAGAGGGTGAAGATTATATCCTTTTGGTCAACAATTTGGGTACCGTTTCAGAGTTGGAATTGGGTATCTTCACGAATGCTATCTGCCAATTTCTAGATTTGCAGGGCCTGCAGCTTCCTTTTATCAAGCAGGGAAGATTGATGACCAGCTTAGACATGGCTGGGATTTCGGTGACCCTCTGTCGCTTGAAAGACCGTAAGTGGCTGGATTATCTGCTGGCGGATACGGATGCGGCTGCCTGGTAGAAAGGTGAATGCTGTCAGGACTTGCCATAGTCTTCCCCTCGAAAATTGGGCTGGATTGTGGTAAAATAATCCTAACAACATTCAAAGGAAATCAACATGTCAGATAAGTTTCAACTCTTGCTCCAACAGATCAATATGCCTCTCGATGATCGGCAATCAGAGGCTTTTTCATCTGGAAAGATTGAGAAGGTTGTCCTGCACAAGGTCAGCAAGCTCTGGGAATTTACCTTTCGCTTGCCTGCTCCCTTGCCCCTTCTGGATTATCAGCTTTTCAAGGCAAGGCTAGCTACTGAGTTTGAAAAGATGGGCAATAGGGTCCGTTTTGCCATTGTGACGGATTTGGAAGCCTATGACGGTGACTTGCTGGTGGCCTACTATCCGGAGGCCTTTACGGAGGGGCTCTGCCAGAGTGCTGGTTTCAAGGCCCTCTTTCAGCCGCTTGAAGTCGTCTATCGGGATGGTATTCTCTGGATCAAGGGACCTGAAACCATTGACACGGTTCATTTTCGCAAGAATCATCTGCCAAATCTAGTCGAGCAATACGCCCGTTTTGGCTTTGCAAATCTCAAGGTGGACATCGAAGTTTGTCAAACCATGACCGAGCAACAGGCTGCGGACTTCCAGAATCAGAATGAGCAAATTTACCAGCAGGCCAATGAGGAAAATCTGGCTGCTCTGGAACAACTAGCACAGATGGCGCCACCACCAGAGGCAGCTCAGCCATTTGTCCCAGAATATAAGAAGGCTAACCGGCCTGCCAAGGTAGCCATCGATAAGGCGGAGATTACGCCTATGATTGAGGTCGACAGTGAGGAAAACCGCGTGGTCTTTGAGGGGCTGGTCTTTGAGGCGGAGCACAAGACAACCAAGACGGGACGGGTCATTATCAACTTCAAGATGACCGACTACACCTCTTCGTTTACCCTGCAAAAATGGGCTAAAAATGAGGAAGAGGCCCAGAAATTTAGCATGATAAAGAAGGGGCAATGGCTCCGGGTGCGGGGAAATGTGGAGACCAACAATTTCACCCGTGATCTGACCATGAATGTCCAGGAAATCCAAGAAGTCAAGAAGGAAATCCGCAAGGACCTGATGCCAGAAGGTGAGAAACGGGTCGAATTTCATGCCCATACCAACATGTCAACCATGGATGCCCTTCCTGCCGTTGAGGACTTGGTGGCACGGGCTGCAGCCTGGGGGCACAAGGCGGTTGCTATTACCGACCACGGCAATGTCCAGTCCTTCCCTCATGGTTACCACGCTGCCAGAAAAGCGGGTATCAAGCCGATTTTCGGGATGGAGGCCAATATCGTTGAGGACTCGGTGCCTATTGTCTACAATGAGACGGATTTGGTTTTGTTAGATGCGACTTATGTAGTCTTTGACGTGGAGACGACCGGACTTTCTGCGGTCAACAATGCTCTGATTCAGATTGCGGCATCTAAGATGTACAAGGGCAATATTATTGCAGAATTTGATGAATTTATTGATCCGGGGCACCCACTCAGCCAGTTCACGACCGAGTTGACGGGAATTACGGACCAGCATGTGCAGGGGTCCAAGCCCTTGGAGCAGGTCCTGCGGGAGTTTCAGGAATTCTGTCAGGACAGCGTTCTGGTTGCCCACAATGCCAGCTTTGACGTCGGCTTTATGGATGTCAACTATGAACGGGCGGGTCTGCCGACCATTACGCAGCCGGTCATTGATACGCTGGAATTTGCCCGCAATCTCTATCCAGATTTCAAACGGCACGGTTTGGGGCCGCTGACTAAGCGGTTTGGGGTTGCCTTGGAGCACCACCACATGGCCAACTACGATGCCGAGGCGACTGGTCGTCTACTCTTTATTTTCTTGAAAGATGCACTCGAAAAGCACGCTATTGCCAATCTCAATCAGCTCAATCGTGACCTGATTGCTGAGGATTCCTACAAAAAAGCCCGCGTCAAGCATGCGACGGTCTATGTGATCAATCAGGTCGGGCTGAAAAATATCTTCAAGCTGGTTTCCCTGTCCAATACCCAGTATTTTGAGGGTGTTCCTCGGATTCCGCGGACGGTGCTGGATGCTCATCGAGAAGGCTTGATTTTGGGAACGGCCTGCCAAGAGGGTGAAGTCTTCGACGAACTCTTGTCCAAGGGCATTGACGATGCGGTTAAGAAGGCTACCTACTATGACTTTATCGAGGTCATGCCTCCAGCCCTCTACGCGCCCATGATTGCCAAGGAGCAATTCAAGAACATGGGCGAGATTGAGGAGACCATCAAGCAGTTGATTGAGGTCGGTCGCAGGGCTAATCTGCCTGTTCTTGCGACGGGTAATGTCCACTATATTGACCCCGAGGAAGAAATTTATCGTGAAATTATTGTGCGGGCCTTGGGCCAAAGTTCGCCGATTAACTGGACTATCGGCAATGGTGAGAATGCCCAGCCTGCTCCCCTGCCCAAGGCGCATTTCCGTACTACCAGTGAAATGCTGGATGATTTTGCCTTCCTAGGCGAGGCGCAGGCGCGTGAGATTGTCATCACTAATCCAAATGCCATGCTGGACCGTTTCGAGGATGTGGAAGTGGTCAAGACTGACCTCTACACGCCCTATATTGAAAAGGCAGAAGAGACAGTGGCGGAGTTGACCTACCAGAAGGCTTTCGAGATTTATGGCAATCCTCTGCCGGATATTATTGACCTGCGAATTGAGAAGGAATTGACGTCCATTCTGGGTAATGGATTCGCCGTGATTTACCTGGCATCGCAGATGTTGGTGCAACGGTCAAATGAACGGGGCTACCTGGTTGGTTCACGGGGGTCTGTCGGCTCCAGTTTCGTTGCGACCATGATTGGGATTACCGAAGTAAACCCTATGCCTCCTCACTATGTCTGCCCCAACTGCCAGCATAGTGAATTTATCACAGACGGTTCCTATGGTTCGGGCTTCGATATGCCGGATAAGCCTTGTCCCCAGTGTGGCAACAAGTACAACAAGGACGGACAGGATATTCCCTTCGAGACCTTCCTTGGTTTTGATGGGGACAAGGTACCCGATATTGACTTGAACTTCTCTGGTGATGACCAGCCCTCTGCCCACTTGGATGTGCGAGATATTTTCGGCGCGGAAAATGCCTTTCGGGCAGGAACGGTAGGTACGGTTGCGGCCAAGACAGCCTACGGTTTTGTCCGTGGCTACGAGCGGGACTATGGTAAATTCTACCGTGATGTGGAAGTGGAACGCTTGGCTGCTGGAGCGGCTGGGGTCAAACGGACGACTGGTCAGCACCCAGGGGGAATTATCGTATTCCCTGACTACATGGATGTCTATGACTTTACGCCTGTCCAATATCCTGCCGATGATGTGACGGCCAACTGGCAGACCACCCACTTTAACTTCCACGATATTGACGAGAACGTCCTCAAGCTCGATGTCCTGGGGCACGATGACCCGACCATGGTTCGTAAATTGCAGGACTTGTCTGGCATCAATCCACAGACTATTCCGGCGGATGACCCAGGTGTCATGGCCCTCTTTTCTGGCACGGAAATTCTGGGAGTTACCCCAGAGCAGATTGGCACACCGACCGGTATGTTGGGGATTCCCGAGTTTGGGACCAACTTTGTTCGAGGTATGGTGGAGGAAACCAAGCCGACCACCTTCTCTGAATTACTCCAGCTGTCTGGTCTATCCCACGGTACAGACGTTTGGTTGGGCAATGCCCAGGATTTGATTAAGGCGGGAATTGCCGACCTATCTACCGTTATCGGTTGTCGGGATGACATCATGGTTTATCTCATGCACGCAGGTTTGCCACCTAAGATGGCCTTTAACATCATGGAACGGGTGCGGAAGGGCATGTGGCTCAAGATTTCCGAGGAAGAGCGAAATGGCTATATCCAAGCCATGAAGGATAACAAGGTACCAGACTGGTACATAGAATCCTGTGGAAAAATCAAGTACATGTTCCCTAAAGCCCACGCGGCTGCCTACGTTATGATGGCCTTGCGGGTTGCTTATTTCAAGGTTCACTATCCTATTTACTACTATTGTGCTTATTTCTCTATTCGGGCCAAGGCCTTTGATTTGGCGACCATGTCTGGTGGTTTAGATAAAGTCAAGGCTAAGATGGAAGAAATTGCCCTTAAGAAGAAAAACAATGAAGCCTCAAACGTTGAACAGGACCTCTACACCACGCTTGAATTGGTCAATGAGATGCTGGAACGTGGTTTCAAGTTCGGTAAGCTGGACCTTTACAAGTCTCATGCGACTGACTTCTTGATTGAAGAAGACACCCTCATCCCCCCATTCGTCGCTATGGATGGTCTGGGAGAAAACGTAGCCAAGCAGGTTGTGGCGGCGCGTGCCGAGGGAGAATTCCTCTCCAAGACAGAACTCCGTAAACGGGGAGGTCTATCTAGCACGCTTGTTGAAAAAATGGATGAGATGGGCATCCTCGGCAAAATGCCAGAAGATAACCAGCTCAGTCTCTTTGATGATTTGTTTTAAACACCTGTTCACTGTTTCTTTTGGAAGCAGTGAATTTTTTTAAAAAATGAAGTCAAACCTCTTGACTAATGTTGTTAATAGGTATATAATCTCTACATAGTGATAAAAAACTACTATGTAGTAACAATAAGAAAAGAGGAAACTATATGTCAAACTTTGCAAAACTTCAAGAAACTCGTCGTTCTATCTATGCACTTGGTAAAGAATTGCCAGTATCAAATGAAGAAGTAGTAGCACTCGTAGAGAAAGCCATGAAAGAATCTCCATCAGCTTTCAACTCACAATCAAGCCGTGCAGTTGTACTTTTCGGTGCTGAATCAGATGCTTTCTGGAACGAAATTGCCTACAGCGAATTGGAAAAAGTAACACCAGCAGAGGCTTTTGAAGCAACAAAAGGTCGCTTGGCTAGCTTTGCGTCAGGTGCTGGTACTATCTTGTTCTTCGAAGACCAAGATGTTGTCAAAGGCTTGCAAGAAAGCTTCCCACTTTACGCTGAAAACTTCCCAATCTGGTCTGAACAAGCTCACGGTATCAACTTGTACGCAGTATGGTTGGCTTTCGCTGAGAAAAATATCGGTATGAATGTACAACACTACAACCCATTGGTTGATGCACAAGTTGCTGAAAAATACGGTATCCCAGCTAACTGGAAACTCCGTGCCCAAGCACCATTCGGTAGCATTGCAGCTCCAGCAGCAGACAAAGACTACATGGCGGATGCTGACCGTGTAAAAGTTTTTGGTAACTAATACTCTGCGAAAATTGGAAATATCCGTTGTCAGTCTGTCCAGGTGAGTGTAAGACTGTCGGATAGAATCTGAGACTTCCTGTATCAGCAGGAAGTTTTTTTGTCAGTCTAGCTTCAAAATATGATACAATAATAGGGTATTTCAAAGTACAAAGGAGAAAAAAATGGTACTACCAAATTTTAAAGAAAATCTTGCAAAATACGCTAAACTCTTAGTTTCAACAGGTATCAATGTCCAACCTGGTCACACGGTTCAATTGACTATCGGTGTAGAACAGGCTGAGTTGGCTCGTTTGATTGTCAAAGAAGCTTACGCTCACGGTGCTAAGGAAGTCTTGGTCAACTGGTTGGACGATGTGATTGCGCGTGAACGTTTGGTCAATGTTGATGTGGAACTCTTGGAACAAGTTCATCCACAACGTATCACTGAAATGAACTATCTCTTGGAGCGTAAGGCCAGCCGTTTGGTTGTCTTGTCAGAAGATCCAGGTGCTTACGATGGCGTTGATCCAGAGAAATTGTCTCGCAACGCTCGTGCACTTAGCCAGGCTTTGAACCCAATGCGACAAGCATCTCAAGCTAACAAAATCAGTTGGACACTCGGTGCAGCCTCTGGTTTGGAATGGGCCAAAAAAGTCTTTCCGAATGCAGCGTCTGACGAAGAGGCAGTGGACCTCCTGTGGGACCAAATCTTCAAGACCTGCCGTATCTACGAGGAAGATCCAATCAAGGCTTGGGAAGAGCATGAAGCACGCTTGGTGGCTAAAGCTAAGGTCCTCAACGACGAGCAGTTTGTCAAATTGCACTACACAGCTCCTGGAACCGACCTCGTTCTCGGTATGCCGAAAAACCACTTGTGGGAAGCGGCTGGTTCGGTCAATGCCCAAGGTGAGAAGTTTATCGCCAACATGCCAACAGAAGAGGTCTTCACAGCACCTGACTACCGTGTGGCAGACGGCTATGTCACATCAACAAAACCACTCAGCTACAACGGTAACATCATCGAAGGTATCAAAGTAACCTTCAAAGATGGGGAAATCGTGGATGTAACGGCTGAAAAAGGCGATGAAGTCATGAAGAAATTGGTCTTTGATAATGCTGGTGCTCGCGGTCTCGGTGAGGTTGCACTTGTGCCAGATAAGAGTCCGATTTCTCAATCAGGCGTGACCTTCTTCAATACTCTCTTTGATGAAAATGCCTCAAACCACTTGGCGATTGGTCAAGCCTATGCCTTCTCTATCGAAGGTGGTACAGAAATGAGCCAAGAAGAGCTTAAAGAAGCAGGCCTTAACCGTTCTGATGTCCATGTGGACTTCATGATTGGTTCTAACAAGATGAATATTGACGGGATCCGTGAAGACGGTACCCGTGTACCAATCTTCCGTGACGGCGAGTGGGCTATCTAATGATATTTGAATGAAACTGGGCAAAAAGCCCAGGATCACTTCTCAGAGTTCGTATCAACATCTCAGCGCAGTGGTTGATTGGCAGATTTGTTCGTGTTTTGCACTCCAAATCTGACCTAATCAACTGTGCGGGGGTGGGAAGACGAACTCTTTTTGACCTAGTCGAGTTCTTTCCCACTCCCATTTTGTAAATAAGGAGGAATACAGAATGTTATCAAGTATTATCGCAGGTGCTATTATTGGCTTAATTGCTGGGGCTTTGACCTCATCAGATGACCGTCGTGGCTGTATAGGAAATATCATCCTTGGACTTGCAGGTTCATGGATTGGACAGTTGCTCTTTGGTGATTGGGGTCCACAGTTTGCTGGTATGGCCCTGGTACCGTCAGTCTTTGGAGCAGTATTGCTGGTGGCGATTTTTTCTGAAAAAGTCGGATAAATTTACTGGTATGCCGATATTATTAAAAGTTGCTTTTCATAGCTTTCGTGTTATAATAGAAATAGAAAAAGGTAGTTGCGATAACAACCACCTGACGTAGAACCGTTAAAAAGACGGTGACTCGTTTATATTAGACTATAACTCGTCCAACAACTCGGTCAAAAGTGGGGACGGGTTATTTTTTGTCATTTTCTTTGAAGATTTTATAGCACAAGCTGATTAAAGCAATGGTAAAGCCACCAAAAGCTAGAATCGTTTGTACAACTTCAAAAGCTGTCAAAAGAATGCTCCTCCTTTCTGTTAGATTTTGATGAATTGCCCATAGGCATCACCTCACTTTCAGAAACTCAAGAGCCACCGTCTTCACTTTTCTACTAAATAATTATATCATAAAATGCAAATATGTATTATATTTCTGGTATGCTGAAAACATTCTGGATAGAAGATGTTATCAAGTATTATCGCAGGAGCCATTATTGGCTTGCTTGCAGGTGCTCTTACTTCGTCAGATGACCGTCGTGGCTGTCTTGGAAATATCATCCTTGGACTTGCAGGTTCATGGATTGGGCAACTGCTCTTTGGTGACTGGGGTCCACAGTTTGCTGGTATGGCTTTGGTACCGTCAGTCTTTGGAGCAGTATTGCTGGTGGCGATTTTTTCTAGTAGTCGAAAAAGCTAGATAGGAAGTAAACTATAGTTTCATGAAGGTTTAAAAAATGAATAAATGGCATTTTATGAAAGAAAAAAGAAACTATTAGTTAAACCACCTCCCAAAAGATAGCAAAGTCGGTTATAATAGATGACATAGATATACAGAAAGGGAGGAATCCTATGTCAGATTTGCATCCATTTGGCCGTACTTTTAAAGAATTGAGAGAAAAGCGAGGATTATCTCTAAAGGAAGCGGCTGGAAGTATTGTGAGTCCACAATTTCTCAGCCAGTTTGAAAAAGAGGAGAAGGGAATCAGTGTTGAGAACTTCAGTCGTCTCCTGATTTCGATCGGTGTCACCTGGGAGGATTTTGCCTTTCGTTATCAAGGGGATAGTATCGATTATTATTTGCAAGTTTGGGCAGAAAATAGACGACAACAGGTCAACAGTCTTGATTTTCGTCAACAGTTTAATGAACAAATGGGGGATTATGTTAAGGATAATCCCGAACTCAAGCAATTAATGTTGGACTTGGTTGCATACATGTTTACAGACTATAGTAAGGGTAGCAATCTGGATAGGAAGAAGGAGATAGAAGAAAGGATGATTCATCATCTGAAAAAAATCACCTTTCTCAATGTCCTAGAACATGACTTGCATGTGCAAATTTTTCAACATTGTTCCTATGAACTCAATGAAAAAATGACACAGTTTTATCTAGATACCTATAAAACTACCAAGAGTTTTGATACAGCTATTCAGTCCCTCTTGAATCTGGGGTTTATGATTGATTATTTTTCCGAAAAAGGCTACTATCTCAAGGCTGGGACCTTGGCTGAAGAAATCAAGAATTTCCCCCACCCTGCCAAGCATTTTTTGGTTAGGGAATTATGTCGCATCGAAATGCGGGCTGTTTACAATCTTCTACGGCAAAATGATAAATCCGCCATCCCTCGTGCCCGAAACATCATTACCTATCTTGAAGCAGATACCAATCTCATACCCACCGAGGCCAATATGCGCCGGTTAATCGAATTTCGGGAAATCTTTAATAAACTCAATAAAACCGGAATTGATTTGACCGATTCAGTCGGTCATCGATATTAGTAAGGAGCAGCCTTGGCTGCTTTTTTCATTTTCAGAATGAGAACTAGATGAAACTATAGTTACCTGTATTGAAAAAATCAGAAGAAATTTCCGCTTTACAAGTTAAATTGAAACAATAGTTTGCTTGGCTATTTTTAAGAAAAAAATATTTGATAGACTATTGGGGAGATCCTCTCTCATTCGTGCATTGTTACCCCTCCAGAGATAGTGGATGTCTATCCATCAAGCAAAAGAAAAAAGGCATTGAAAAGCAACTAAAAATATACAAAAAATCAAGCAAAACCGCTTGACAAAAGGCTTCGGGGGGGGGGGTACAATAGTAGTGATACAATATAAAAGGAGCTTATATGAATAAGAAAGACTTGTTAAAGACAGTGACCCTTGCCTCAGCCGTTCTTGCAACAGGAGTGGTTAGTTTCTCAGGTGTGGAAGCAAGTGCCGATACGCTGGACACGACACCAACAACAGCTAACGAAACTGCAACACCGAGGACCAATCAAGTTACAGCCGAGCAAGTAGCTGCTGCAAAGACAGATGTGAACACTGCTGAGGAAGCAGTGAAAAATCAAGAATCAGTAGTGTCCAGTGCTTTATCTGATAAGCAGGCAGCACAAACCGCTGAGACAACAGCACAAGAAGCACTTGTAGCTGCTCAAGCAACTGCAGAAACCGCAACACCAGAAGCTATTCAAGCAACAGAAGCTGAAATTGTTGAAGCAGAAACTACCGTTTCAGAAACTGAAGCCTTGCTTGAATCAACAAAACAAGAAGCATCAACAGCACAAACACAAGCTGACCAAGCGCAAGCAGTAGCTGACACAGCAAACACAGCTTATACTGAAGCTCAAGCACAGGCAGACGCAGCTCAAGAAACTGTTTCACAATTGGAAAACCAAACAGTAAACGTTGAACAAGCTCAAGCTAGTGTAGATACAGCAAAACAAGAAGTGGCTACAGCAGAAGCAGCCGTAGCTGAAGCAGAACAAGCCTTGGTTGAAGCTGAAGCAAAAGACCAAAACTTGGCACAAAAAATTGCAGACGCTAAATCAGCCCTTGACACAGCTAAAGAAGCTGAAAGCAACGCTCAAACCACAGTAGTTGGTTTGGAAGCTCAAGTAACTGACACAGCAAATAAAGTGACAGAAGCTCAAGAAGTAGTAGATTCCCTTCAAAACGAAGTATCTTATACGGTTGATATCAATCTGCCACAAAACGTAAAAGATGCTGTTAAGAAATTCCTTTCCGAAACACGAACACTGGAATCCGTTGCTGAGTTGAAACAGGTTATTGAATCAGCGCAGATTGAAGAAAATCTAGAACAACATTGGAAACTTAATATTACTGGTGGTGATGAAATTGTAGATTTGGATAATTTGACAACCAAACAAATTGAGCAATTAAACCGGTTCGCAGTAGATATTTATAACACCTTAGCTGAAACCATTGGATTGACGACCATTACAGCCAACACAAAAATGATTGAATTGGCGAAAGTCCGAAGTGAAATGTATGATGCGAAAGATTCAGAATTTGAACATGATTTTACAATCTTACGCGAAAGTGAAAAAGTAGTATTCCCAAATACAACAATCACAGCGGGTGAAAACCTAGCATACACGATAACTAGAACCGCACCAACATTGCGTGACTTGATGGAAGAACTCAACAAATCGATGGTCTATATGACACTAATTGACGAACACAGCAACTACGGTCATTGGCGCAATTTCAATAACGCTAAAAGTATTGGACTATACGTTCACGATGAAGAAAGTATGGACATGGGCTGGCAGTCAGTTAACTATAAACCATGGTACGTTTTCGCAACATATACAGACCAGTTCACACTTGACGGCTTATTCACAAACGCCGTTAAAGCTAATGAGTTAGTACACGCTGCAGATGTAACCTTCGCAAGCGACACACGCGCCCTAACAGCAGCGAAAACACAATTGGCAATTGCTAATGTGGCACATAACCGAGCTAAAGCTGATTTGGCTAAAGCGGTAACGGCTTTAAATGAAGCGAAAACCGAAGTTATAAACACTACAACCGAATACAATCGTTTATTGTCTACCGAAAGTGAAACAACAAAAGCTCAAGCGAATTTGGATGAAGCTAAAACCAAATTGTCAGAAGCTAAAGCGAAATATGACCAAGCTGTGGATGCCCTAGATGCTCTAACAGCCCAAAAAGCTGAACAAGCTCAAAAACTGGCTACTGCTAAAGCAGTTCTTAACCAGGCTCAAGCTAAGGCTGCTGACTTGTATTCAGACTATCTAGCTAAACAAGCCAAAGCTGATGAGTTGAAAACAAAAGTAAACCAACTCAACCAAGATGTTCAAAACTTGGAAACGGACTTAGCAAATGCCAAACAAGAAGTGGTAGATGCCAAGGCAAAACTCTTAGGATTACAAGAAGCTGAAGAAAACTTGGTCAAAGCACAAGAAGCCTATGACAAGGCTGTGAAAACCAGAGAGGAAGCATGTGCAGTATATCAACAAGAATCTGCTAAGTTGACCGAATTACAGGATAACTACTCCCTTGCTGTCAAACACTACCTAAATCTCCTGAACCTTTACAATCTCCAAGAACAAGTGAAGGCTCCGACAGAGGGAACTGGTGATGACCAAGGAACAGTGAAAAACACAGGTACCCCAGCACCGATTGGTACAAATACACCATCAAATGTATCAACTATAAAGACAACTGGAATGGCGCCTACTTCTAAAGAGCAAACTCGATTCCTTGATGTAGAAAAAGCTCCAGTTCAGGCAGCTAGCCTACCACAAACAGGAAGTAACGAAAGTATCTTGTCTAGCTTAGCTGGTTTCACGGTACTAGGTTTAGGGTTATCCCTTGCAATCAAGCGTCGGAAGAATACCGAAGAATAATGGTAGACAACACTCTTCGTTATCAATTTAGGAATACAAGATGAAGAAGAGTGTTCTGCCTTTTTTACAAAGAAATTCAGTTTTGGGAAAAAATGAAACTGCGAAACGTATTTTTATGGAAATACTAGTCCAAAAATTATTTGAAATCTTAAAGGAGTAACAATGTCTAAGTACGATAAGTTGAATGAGTTTATGATTGAAGAGTTTCTGAAACGAACTCCTTACAAACTCTTGGCCAAAGAAGGTCCGAGTGGAAGTTTGAAAGCCCGTTTTAAGCTGGCAAACGGCAATATTAACTTTTATTCCAATGGTTCGATCACTACGGACGGGAAAGAAGCCTTAAAATTGAGCCAGCTATTAGCCCACTGGAATGATAAAATTAAAAATCCTCAGAAAACCATCTTTATCGTCTATGCATTTCAGAACATTGAAAAAAAGAATGAAGTGCAGCGGTTGCTGATTGAATGGGGCTTTAATGTTGAAGTGATGGAAGACCGACCTGGGAATGGAGTTTCTCTCTTGAATAAATTGGAGAAATCTGTGGCCAAGGCGGATTACGGGATCGTGCTTTTATCACCAGATATTGAGATTGAACCAGGGAAGTTTCTACCTCGTCCAAATGTTATGATTGAACTTGGTTTGCTACTGGGCTATTTAAAAGGCTCAGAGCATCGTATCTCGGTAATAAATTATAAAACAGATAAAGAGGTTGTAGAAATAGCATCGGATATTCTAGGTGTTGCCTATGAAGAATATAGTCCAGCAACAATTGCTACAAAATTGATGAATGAGGTTTATCATCTGTATGAATTTGTAGAAGAGAATTAGAATTACCGGGATAATAGTTCACACATTTTTCCTTGCTATGCAGGCTAGGAGACTAAGAAAAGAAATGGAGTTTACATATGAAAAAGAAATTGTTCAGTTTTACCTTGCTGTCGGCAACCCTACTGTCACTAAGTGCATGTGGCTTGAGCAATGCGACTAGTCAATCTGGTTCGGAAGTGACAGAAACCGGCGAAGCGACTAACTCACAAACAACAGCTGCATCATCAGAGGCTACTACTCCGAATTTAGACCTTGATACTTCGAATTTAAAACTAGTTAGAAATTCTCAAGAGGAAAACTACACTATAGTGGATAATATTGAGGACTATGTTGGAACCTATAAGGGATACGTTACTACTACTGATGGTATTTCTGAGGTTCAGACGGCAGTCTTTGAAGACGGAACCTTTCAAAGTATAATTACTCCATTACAAACTTGGGGCTCAGAACGATATTATTTAGATGGTTCGGGAGTTGTAAAGGAATTTAAAGGAACAACTGTTGATGGAGCAACTTACGACTATGTGATGGATATTAAATATGATAGAGGGGTATTGGTTGAACAGTTCGGCAATGTGTATCTAGTACCTACTATCTCTTCTAAAAGATTAAATGTTGTAGTAGATGAGACCGGGCAGATAAACTATACAGACTCACTTTTGTCTACAGCTTTACTCTCATACAATAAACCAATAAGTACGGATGAAGAATGGTCAGACTTTTATCAAAATCTAAAAAATGATTTTGAGGATGATAGCACACTTTACTTGGATAATTTAGATTTAAAGTCTTACTTTGCTGATGGCGAGTACTACTTGTCATTTAATCATAATAATAAACATTTACAGGTTAAAGATTTGGAAGGGGAAGTTTCTGACATTGTCAAAAATTCACTCACGGAATCTCTAAATAAGACAGATGTTTCTGAGTATGTTTCCAGTCCAAATGCCTTATTAAATTTGACGCATTTTACTCGAAATATTAGAATTGCAAGTTTAGAGAATGGAAAGTCACAATTTGAAATTATCCCTCCTGGGACAGCAGTCTATGACAAAAGTACTGGTGAGCAGTATGAAGTGATTTATGGTTTTGTATATCAAGATGAATTTGAAACTTCTGGTTCCAAAACCTTTTATGCATATGTGGGAGATGTTTTCAGAATCATTGATGGAACTGAGGAAAATGGGAAATATATAGGAAATCCTAACGCTTTACTAAACAATTTTTAGGTAGTTTATTTTGGGAATAACTTTTCGAATATCACCATAAAATGATAGTCACACTGTTAGGTGCGTATTCACAAATAAGACACTATTGGATGGACAAATTCAGATAGTGTCTTTGTTTCAAAAGGAGAAATTTATGAAAAAGATTTTACAATTAGTATTTTTGACAATCGTTGCAGTCGTTTTAACAGCTTGTGCCCCATCTGTAGATGGCACATATAAGGGTCAAGCTGACGGAGCAGAGTATGTCCTTGTAGTGGATGGTAAAGATGTTTCAATGGACGTGACAGCTATGATTTTTAATATGGAACTAGAAGGGACTATCGATACCTCTAAGAAAACGATGGACTTGTCTGGTTCAATGATGGGACAAGACATCAATGAAACAGTAACCTATACTCTTAAAGATGATACAATAACACTCGAAATTCAAGACAATACTATCACGCTAGAAAAAGAAAAATAAGTTTCTTGTAGTAGGAGTGAAACAATGAAAAAGTATCTAACACTGGGGCTTGCACTGGCCAGTTTATTCTTGTTCAGTGGCTGCAAGTCAGAAATCGTTCAGCAACTGACGGGTGGTAACACAAGTTCATCAACTAGCAATTCAAGTACTGTCGAAACAAGCTCATCTACCACTTCTTCGACTAGTTTGGAAAGCAGTTCGTCAACCAGCTCAAAAGCGAGCACTAGTTCAACTTCTAGTTCCACGACTAGTAGTAGCCAACAAGAGACAGTGACGAGCTCAGCTGAAAGAGACTATGAGAGTCTGTATGCAGAAACGCTCACAAAAGTTGCTGAGGATCCAGAAGGGACAGTTACCCACTATGCCTTTTATGACATTGATGGCAATGGAACCAAGGAATTGTTTACAGGTGTGCAGGACAGTACTGGTGCTATGTACGGAGCAGCAGTTTACTATCTGAATCAATCTGTTTCTACCTATCTGGCTCACTCTGAAGTTGCGCCAGTAGGTGGCTATCGGGCCAGTTTTACTATCAATTCAGACAGAACTGTGACCCAGTATGAATGGACTTCCTTTAGAGGAGAAGGGATTAAAAAGACCTATCAACTAGCAGCAGATGATAGCGCAGCTATCTTGCTGGAAGAAAAAGAAATCATCATGGGAAGCGCAGAACAACAGGCTGAGGCAGACCCCTATCCTCTGGATTTGGCTATATTAAATTGGCAGGTTTTGGAAGGTCGGTAATTAAAGGATCAAGGATTAGTTTTGATTGGTATTGAAGTTGATAATGTAGAGTATCAATGGATTTATTCCTATGTTTGGCATCTTAGAATAACCCTCATTTTACATTTGAATTGGAGGGTAGTGGGAGTCAAAAGAGAAAGGGTTTAGGATGGTAACAGAAATTAGAGTAGGAACAAGTGAAGGCTGTCTGAGCTTTCGTGATGCAGTATTGAATCAATCAGGTGACGTCAGAATATATCTAGAACCAGGTCACTATGAGTTTGACAATGGTTATACCTTGCGAAGTAATTATGAGTTTATTGCAGAAGGCGATGAACTCGGATCGGTCGTATTTCAAGGTACATTTAGGCTCGAAAATAACGCAAACCTTATCCTTCGCAATATTCTCCTAGTTGGAGATTTTAAAAATAATATCATTAATGTTACTTCGGGCTGTTCACTGACTTTGGACAATTGTGAAATACATCGAACAGAATTGGTCCAAGATTATCCGGACTATCCAGATTCTACCTACTATCCACTTGTTTATGTTGATGGTGGAACAGCAACCTTAGAACAGACCAATCTTTTTGATGATTATTTTAAATTACCTATTCAAGTTCAAAATAATGGGATGATTCATCTTAATCAGTCCAATTTAGATGCCCTTCGTCTAATAAACCAATCACAGGCCGAGGTTATCGACTCGACGATTTATCGAATTTTGTCGGTTCAAGGTCAGTCCACCCTCCAAGCAAGTGGTTCTTTATCTATTTTCCAAGAGGATAATCGATGGGTAGGCTTGCATGCAACAGGTCAAAGTAATATTCAGATTGAACATCTTTACTGTGGAAGCCATCATCAGCTTGAAGCGAAAATTTTTGATAGTCAGTTACAGATAGATGAGTTAGAACTTCAAGAAGAACAAACTTTTCTCCTCAATCGAACGGAGACCTCAGCAGTTTTTGCGGATTTTGAGCCAGTTCAATGGGGCCTTTTGCCCCCTACGCAACCAGTGGTTAAGGAAACCTTACCTCCACAACCTAAGAAACCTGCAATTGAAGGAGAGCTAGTTGAAATTGATGTACGTCCTATCAACCAATATGAACGAACTGAGCTAATGGATGTTTTTGTTTTCTTGGAACACCATTTGGCGAATGTCCAGGCTCTTCGAAACCGAAATCAAGAGATAAGAAATTGGTATGCAAATCAAATTGAGATTGCGGGAACAGAAGTGTTGTCTGAGAAAGTAACCTCAGGAATCAACGGTGCGACCTTCATTATATCTGCACTTATCTTCATATCTGGCTTCTTTACAGGAGTAGGTGCTTTCGGTTTAATTCTATATTTGGTTTTTCTTGGAGGTGTGATTTACGTCGTCTCAGAGTATATTGCTCCGATAATTGGCGGAATTGTTAGAATGATTGATCCTACTAAGAGAGCCCGTGAAAACGAAATGAATCGATTGCGTGACGAGTTGAATCAGAGTGCAGAAATTGCAGCTAATAATAGTGAAATCTCAAAAATACTTAATGAAAATGCCTATCAATTCTACATTAAAAAAATCCCTCAAAGTTTTCAGAATCTGAATGACATTATTGGGATTTGGGTTTTGTTGAGGGATTTGCGTGCTGATAATTTTAAAGAGGCTGCCAATCTTGTACGTGAAGAACAATTTAGAAATAAGATGCTGGCCTCACTCAATGTCTTTCAGCAGCAATTGGCAAATATTTCTGTTCAACTGGATGAAGTCAACGAAAATATTACTGAGTTGAATCGTTTAAATAAAGTTCAACTTGCAATGTTGGCGAAGGTTGATGCTTCAATTTCGGCTGGTAATCACCTTGCTAAAGAAAATAATAGAATTGCCGAGGAAAGAAATAGATTATTAGAGCAAGGGATTACTCTTAAGTGGTAGTTTACTAATCTAACGATATATTCGTTGTAACCAAGTCTCTGAAGGGGCTTGGTTTTATCTGTAGCGTGATTTTTTTGAATTGCCGTATTGTTCGGATTTTTCAGAAAATTTCCATTTTTCTATTGACAAGTGAAAATAAGTAGGGTATCATAGTAAACAATTAAAACACTGAAAGGAAAAGTCAAATGAAACCTGTCACTACAAAATTCTTTGCTTTGTTGTTGCGACGGTCGGGCTAGTGCTGAAAGAATGCATTAGTCCTGTTTGGCTTACCAAGCGGGCGCTGTTGAAAAACATCTCGCTGGTCTTCGAGGTGTTTTTCTTTTAACTTAGAAAGGTATGTTTATGCGAGTTATTGAATTTCTAGATACCAGTCTGCGGGATGGTGAACAGACGCCTGGTGTGAATTTTTCTATCAAGGAAAAAGTGACCATTGCCAAGCAGTTAGAAAAATGGGGAATTTCTGCCATTGAAGCGGGTTTTCCTGCGGCCAGTCCTGATTCATTTGAAGCGGTTCGTCAGATTGCGGCGGCGATGACCAAGACAGCGGTGACAGGTTTGGCTCGGTCAGTCAAATCAGACATTGATGCTTGTTATGAGGCCCTTAGAGATGCCAAGTATCCGCAGATCCATGTTTTCATTGCGACCAGTCCCATTCACCGTGAATTTAAACTTCAAAAGACCAAAGAAGAAATTTTGGCGCAAATCACTGAACATGTCAGCTATGCACGTGAGCGTTTTGAAATAGTTGAGTTCTCGCCAGAGGATGCGACGCGGACGGAGTTGGATTATTTGTTAGAAGTGGTGCAGACAGCGGTAGATGCTGGTGCGACCTACATCAACATTCCAGATACAGTCGGCTTTACGACTCCTCAGCACTACGGAGAAATATTTCGTTACTTGACAACAAACATCAAATCGGACCGTGAGATTATTTTCAGCCCACATTGCCACAATGACCTAGGTATGGCAGTTGCCAATACCCTTTCAGCTATTAAAAATGGTGCCGGTCGTGTCGAGGGAACTATCAACGGTATCGGGGAGCGAGCAGGAAATGCGGCCCTTGAAGAAGTAGCAGTTGCCCTTGAAATTCGGAAAGATTTCTACGATGTAACCAGTCCTATTGTTTTGAAGGAAACCCTAAATACTTCAGAATTGGTATCTCGCTTTTCTGGGATTGCCATTCCACGCAATAAGGCGGTGGTTGGTGGCAATGCCTTCTCACATGAATCCGGTATCCATCAGGATGGTGTCTTGAAAAATCCATTGACCTATGAAATCATTACACCTGAGTTGGTAGGGGTCAAGAAAAATTCTCTGCCACTCGGTAAACTCTCAGGTCGCCATGCCTTTGTGGAGAAACTGAAAGAGCTGGACCTCTATTTTGAAGAGGCAGATGTAGCGACCCTCTTTGCTCGTTTCAAGAGCCTGGCTGACAAGAAGGAAAAGGTTACTGATACCGATATTCGTGCCCTGGTAGTTGGAACAGAGATTACCAATCGTGACGGTTTCCAATTCAAGGACCTGCGTCTGGATACCCAGGACGACGGTAGCATCCAGGCTCAGGTGACCTTTATCAATCTGGATGAGGAAGAGGTCTTGACGACAGGGACTGGACAGGGTTCGGTTGAGGCTGTGTTCAATGCGGTCGATCAATTCTTCCAGCAGGACATCAGCTTGGAACGCTACCACATTGACGCCATTACAGATGGAATTGATGCTCAGGCGCGTGTGCTGGTAGCCGTAGAAAATCAGGCAACGGAGACAGTCTTTAACGCCTCTGGTATTGACTTTGACGTGCTCAAGGCTTCAGCTATTGCCTATATCCATGCCAATGTTATGGTGCAGAAGGAAAATAGTGGTCAGATGGACAAGAAATTGTCTGAGAAAGAGTTGCCACAGATTTAGGAGGAATTATGCCTAAGAAAATTGTAGCCCTAGCTGGTGATGGCATCGGTCCAGAAATCATGGGTGCAGGTCTAGAGGTCTTAGCGACAGTTGCCAAGAAGGTCGGCTTTGACTACGTGGTTGAGGAGCATGCCTTTGGTGGAGCGGCCATTGACCAGGTCGGTCATCCCTTGCCAGACCAAACCTTAGTAGCCTGTCGGACGGCCGATGCGATTTTACTAGCGGCCATTGGAGCCCCCGAGTATGACGGTGCAGCGGTTCGTCCAGAGCAAGGCCTGCTCCAGCTCCGCAAGGAATTGCAGCTCTTTGCCAATATCCGTCCTGTTAAGATTTTTGATAGCCTGAAAAACCATTCTCCACTGAAAGCGGAGCGCTTGGATGGTGTGGATTTGGTCATGGTAAGGGAGCTGACAGGCGGGATTTATTTTGGGGAGCATATCCTTGAAATTGACCAAGCCAGCGACAGCAATACCTATCAGAAAGAAGAAATCGAGCGAGTGGTTCGAGCAGCCTTTGAACTAGCTCGTAAGCGCAGCAAGAAAGTGACTTCCATTGATAAACAAAATGTTCTTGCCACCTCAAAACTTTGGCGCCAGGTCGCTGATGAAGTTGCGGTAGATTATCCAGATGTGACCTTGGAACACCAGTTGGTCGACAGCGCAGCCATGCTCTTGATTACCAATCCTAGTCGCTTTGATGTTCTGGTAACGGAAAATCTCTTCGGCGATATTTTGTCGGATGAGGCCAGTGTACTGACAGGAACGCTAGGTGTTCTTCCTTCTGCTAGTCATGCGGTGGCAGGTCCTAGTCTTTATGAACCTATCCACGGTTCGGCTCCAGATATTGCTGGCCAAGGCATTGCCAATCCCGTCAGCATGATTCTCTCGGTTGCCATGATGTTGGAGGAAAGTTTTGATTTGGTCCAAGCAGGTCAGACCATTCGCCAAGCTGTCGAAGCGGTCTTTGCACAGGGCATTTTCACTAAAGATCTAGGTGGGACCGCCTCTACCAAAGAAATGACGGAAGCTATTATTTCCCAGATTGAAAGGAGAATGCCATGAGTGGAAAATCTATTTTCGATAAGCTCTGGGACCGCCATGTGATTACAGGGCAGGAAGGTCAGCCCCAGCTCCTTTATGTGGACCAACACTATATCCATGAGGTGACCAGTCCCCAGGCTTTTGATGGTCTGCGAGAGGCTGGACGTCAGGTCCGTCGGCCAGAATTGACATTTGGTACATTTGACCATAATGTTCCAACGGTTAATATTTATGATATTCGTGATGCTATATCGAAGGCTCAGATGGATGCCTTAGCCCGCAATGTGGTGGAATTCGGTATTCCACATGCGCCACATGGGTCTGCCAACCAAGGCATTGTCCATATGGTGGGGCCAGAGACTGGCTTGACTCAGCCAGGGAAATTCATCGTCTGTGGAGATAGCCATACGGCAACCCACGGAGCATTCGGCGCCATTGCCTTTGGGATTGGGACAACAGAAGTAGAGCATGTCTTTGCAACTCAAACCCTGTGGCAGGTCAAACCCAAAAAGCTCTTAGTACGGTTTACAGGTAAGCCAAAAAAGGGGATATACTCCAAGGATTATGTCTTAGCATTGATTGCTAAGTATGGTGTGGCACTGGGGGTTGGTTATGTAGTCGAGTATGTGGGTGAGGCTATTGATGCTCTGACCATGGAAGAACGGATGACGATTTGTAACATGTCTATCGAGTTCGGATCCAAGATGGGGATTATGAACCCAGATCAAACCACTTTTGATTATCTAGCGGACAAGGAAAAACGCCCCAAAGACTTTGAGGCGGCGGTGGCTGATTGGAAAACCTTGGTATCCGATTCAGATGCAGTTTATGACAAGGTCATTGAAATGGATGTTTCAAATCTGGCACCGATGGTAACATGGGGAACCAACCCTTCCATGGGGGTATCCTTTGATGAGACCTTTCCTGAAGTTCGCGATATGAATGATGAACGAGCGTATAAGTATATGAACTTACAGCCTGGACAAAGTCCAAAGGACATCGAAATTGGCTATGTTTTCCTGGGTTCCTGTACCAATGCCCGTCTTTCTGACTTGCAGGTGGCCGCCAAGATTGTTGAAGGCAAACGTGTGGCAAATCATGTGACTGCAATTGTGGTTCCTGGTTCGAGGCCGGTTAAGTCAGCTGCAGAAGCACTAGGCTTAGACAAGATTTTCTTGGAAGCTGGCTTTGAATGGCGGGATCCTGGTTGCTCCATGTGTCTGGGGATGAACCCAGACAAGGTGCCGACAGGTGTCCACTGCGCATCGACTAGTAACCGAAACTTTGAGGATCGACAGGGTGTTGGATCGCGAACCCATCTTTGTAGTCCAGCCATGGCAGCAGCGGCAGCTATTGCAGGACGCTTTGTAGATGTTCGTGAATTGGAGGTGGTCTGATGGAAAAGTTTACAATCTACACTGGGACGACCGTTCCACTCATGAATGACAACATTGATACCGACCAGATTTTGCCCAAGCAGTTTCTTAAACTGATTGACAAGAAGGGTTTTGGCAAGTACCTCATGTATGAGTGGCGTTATCTGGATAACAAGTACACTGAGGATCCTGATTTTATCTTTAATACGGCACCATATCGTCAGGCAACGATCTTGATTACAGGGGACAACTTTGGGGCGGGTTCGTCTAGGGAGCACGCCGCTTGGGCACTAGCTGACTATGGCTTCAAGGTTATCATTGCAGGTTCCTTCGGGGATATTCATTACAACAATGACCTCAACAATGGCATCTTGCCAATCGTTCAGCCCCGTGAGGTTCGGGAGAAATTGGCTGCGCTGGCATCAACTGATGAGGTGACTGTGGATCTCTACCAGCAAAAGATTATCTCACCAGTCGGAGAATTTGATTTTGAGATCGATGCAGATTGGAAACACAAATTACTCAACGGTCTAGATGATATTGGGATTACCCTTCAGTATCAGGATTTGATTGAGGAGTATGAGAGGAATCGGCCAAGCTACTGGCAGGAATAAAATAAAGATTAGAAAACAAGCAGATCGCTCTGCTATGAAACAAAAGAAAAGAGGAAACTATTATGACGAAACAAATTCACTGGGATGGCGCACTTTCACAAGAAGGTTTTGATATTATCAAGGGTGAGGGAGGCGTGATTGTCTGCCCGACTAAGGTTGGTTACATCATCATGACATCTGACAAGGCTGGCTTGGAGCGGAAGTTTGATGCCAAAGAGCGCAAGCGCAATAAACCAGGTGTCGTTCTCTGTGGTAGTATGGAAGAGTTGCGTGAATTGGCCCAGTTGACTCCTGAGATTGATGCCTTCTACCAAAAACATTGGGATGAGGATATTTTGTTGGGTTGTATCCTGCCTTGGAAACCAGAGGCTTACGCCAAGTTGCAGGCTTATGGCGATGGTCGTGAAGAGTTGATGACCGACGTTCGTGGGACTTCATGCTTTGTTATCAAGTTTGGTGTAGCTGGCGAGCAGATTGCTAAGGAAATGTGGGAAAAAGAAGGCCGTATGGTCTACGCTTCATCTGCTAACCCATCGGGTAAGGGAAATCGTGGTAAGGTAGAAGGTATCGGTGAGCGTATCGCGTCTAAAGTAGACTTGATTATCGAGGCGGATGATTATGTGGCATCTATCCAGCCAGACAAGACCATTGAAACCCGCTATGAGCAAGGGGTTATGGTGTCTATGGTCGACAAAGATGGTAAACTGATTCCAGAACAAGGTGCAGATAGCCGTTCTATCAGCCCATGCCCAGTTGTCATCCGTAAGGGTCTGGATATCGATAAAATCATGATGCACTTGTCAGACCATTTCAACTCTTGGGATTATAGACAAGGGGAATACTATTAAGATAATGTAGAACGATCCGAAAGGGTCGTTTTTGCTCTAATCTATCTAGTATTGGTTTACAATTTTTGTAAAATGTGTTACAATGTAACACAAAGAAGCGAGGTAAGATGATGAGTACAGTAACTATTCGATTAAACAAAGAGGAAGAAGTATTTTTCAAGAGCTATGCTCAATTGACTGGTCAAAGTCTTTCAAGTTTATTTAAGAAGGCGCTTGAGCGTGATATTGAGGATGAGTATGATTTGACTATTTACCGTCAAGCCTACGAGGAGTACCAGAAAGATCCTGAAACCATCAGTCATGCTGATTTCAAGAAGGAACTTGGTCTGTAATATGTTTCATGTAGAGTATTCTAAGAAGGCGCAGAAACAAATCAGAAAATTGGATAAGCCAATCCAAAGACTATTATTTGCATGGGTGGATAAACACTTAGATGGTACAGTTAATCCGAGGTTGCATGGCAAGGGATTGACAGGAGATCATGCCAATGAGTGGCGTTATCGTATCGGTGATTATCGGCTGATTTGCGATATTCAGGATGATAGGATGGTTATTCTGGCACTTGAATTTGGTCATCGTAGAGATATTTATTAAAAGCTAGTCTAATATAAGGTAGAACGATCCGAAAGGGTCGTTTTTTTGTACCAGAAAAAAACTGACCGAAAATTTTTCAGTCAGTTTGGTGTTGCTTGATAAGAAATTGGAGGTTGTCGATTAGTCTTTTCTCGTCTGTCAGTTCCAAGATTTGTAGTCCTTTGTCAATTAGTTCTTGCTTATTCTCTGCAAGTCCGAGGTAAACATAGGCACGGGCTAGTTGGTCATAGCGTTTTTCTTGTTTGGCTAGTTCCATGAGTTTGGTGGCAAAACAAGTAGACTTGCTGTACTGTTTTTGCTCCAAGAAAAAATAAGAAAGAGACTGATAGTATGAGAGTATGGTCGGCTGGATTCGCTTGTAATCCTTGTATTTTTCTAATCGTTTTAGAAGAAGATTGGCAGTTTCTTCAAGAGTATTAAGTGAAGAAATCTTGGATAAGAGAGTACCGACCAAGATAATATCATTATGGTACCAGTTGTCGTATCGTTCTAGCTCTGACCAGAGGAGTTTAGAAAGGGTTTCTGCTTCTTCGGAAAGCTGATTGAAAGAAGTGCTTTTTCGAATGGCTACTACAGTTTCTAAAAGTTGGCATTTTCGACGGATAGGCCCATCATCTGATTCTTTGTTCAAGTGGTCGTGGCAACGCTTTATCAAATCCTCCATGGTATTAGTGGTAGGATTTCTGAGATTATCTATATCATAGAGCAATTGTTGGCGTTGGCTGGGCTGATAGTAGTTACAGAGGTATTCAAATTCCTCGAAGGTCATGTCCACTTGCTTGAGTAAAAAACGCATGAGCTCATAGCTAGGAATGTTCTGATTTTTCTCGAAACGAACCAAAGTTGTCCGATTGATAAAATCTCCACATACTTGCTCCTGACTCAAATGTTTGCTTTTCCGAATACTCTTATAAACACTTCCGTAATCCCACCGCATAAACTACTCCTTTCAAAAACTGTGAAAATATGTAACAAAATAAACAATATTTGTAAAAATAGTATATCATAATGGTAGAAAATATACATCAATTTCTATCGGGTAGAAAGGAGAAAAGGAAAACCGGCTTTCAATAGTTCGTCTCAAGCCCATCACTTACCAATTGTTTTGTTCTTCGGTCACTGCCATGTTTTTAAGAAATGTTGATATGGCGTTATGCCTAGTTCGGCTTATAACAAGAGAAAGACAGGGAGTGATTCATCTGAAACTTTGGCTAAGCCAAAATTACGCCGATGTTTGAAGGAATCTGGGTAATAGTTTTGGTAGAAGTGATGAGAAATTTGTGATAATTGGCGTACATTCCATTGCAAATGATGAGATTTAGCAGTATACTGTAAGTGGCTCATTTGGACTACCCTCCTGTATGTTTTGTCACTTACAGTATAGTCCATTTGGGCTTTTTATTGTATGTTGAAATGAACTAGCACCACGGGTATATTTTATAAATAAAGGGGTGTTTTCAACAGTTAAAAATACATAACTATTAAACGAAAAAGAACGGCTTGTTGTAATCGTCTATAAGCAATTATTGCGAGGTGCACGTTACACAATTTTATGTATTTATAAGCAACAGATACTCAAAAAGCCGAACAGAGGACTTAATTCTATACTGTAAAAACTTTACATTTTTTTCCGTGCCAATATATAAAAAACGTAGAGTAGGAACACCTTATACATTGATTGTTATCTGATGTAAAGGAGAATAACTATGTTAAATAATATTAACAAAACAAAAAATATTGTGGTACCGTTTGCTCCTCATAATGATTCTGTTCAAGTTCAGGCTGCAGGGTTTGTTGTCTGGAGTGGCTGGCTCTTAGTTTATCCGTCTGTTACAGGAACGGATTCATTGTTAAAACAAATGTACAATAATTTTAACCTCATTTCAGTTCCGACTAGTTCAATTAAGTAGTAATATTTTTAATGTTATCAGGTGTTTTTACTATATGTTTGGTTCTGTATTTATAAATGCAGAACCGTTTTTAAAAAGGAGATTAAAATGGTTGATATTAACAAATTATCATTTGGTTTTGATAAACCAATCCTAAAAGATATAGATTTAAAAATAGCTCATTCTGGACAAGTGATTGCTTTGTTGGGACCAAATGGTTCTGGAAAAACGACATTGATGAATGTGATGGCAGGTTTATATCAAAAGCATTCAGGAACCATAAAGGATATGAGTTCTGTATTTTTTTTACCAGATCATTCCTACATACCTGAAGATTTAACAATTAAAGAGTGTTTAGAATTGTTCCAGAAGCTTTATGGTACTTTTAATAAAAATAAAGCTATTCAAATATTAAAATATCTTAGACTGGATGAAAATAAGTCTATTTCGGCATATTCAAAGGGGATGAAAGAACAATTACACTTAGTTTTTTTACTATCTCAAGATGTAAACGTTTATTTGTTAGATGAGCCTTTGGCAGCCGTCGATCCATTGACAAGAGATATACTAATCGATTTAATAATTAAATTTAAGAATGAAAATAGTGTTACGATTATCAGCACTCATTTAGTCCTAGATATGGAAAAATTATTTGATGAAGTAATCTTTATGAGAGATGGAAAAGTTATATTATACAATACTGTTGCACAGTTACAAAATGAGTTTCCTGAAATGAGTTTAGATGATATATACAAGGAGGTAAATATAAATGTTATCGCTGATTAGACGGTTAGTAAGTGACTATATAAAGACTTTTATATATGTTTATCTTGTTGGTTTGACTTTGAGAATAACTGCCAATGTATTTGATGAATTAGAAGTACTTAGAGCGATTAATGGTATTTGGATAATGATTTCAAGTGTTCTTTTAATAATCTTATCTACATATTTTCTCCACGAATTTTTATATACTCGTCACAAGTATTTTTATTATACGATAAAATATAGTAGGTTAATTATTTTTCTAATAATTGCTATTATCTTAACACTTTTAAATTTTATATATTATTTGATATATGCAGATTTAAATTTATGGAATGGCATTCAAAAATTAGCTTCTTTGCTAGTTTATTTTGGCACCACAAGTGCGTTGCTGTATGGTTACAGAGGGGGGGCTTCTAAAAAATTTGGTTCAAATATTTATTTATTCACTATAGTCTCACTACTTGTTGCTCATGCTTTAATTTTTTATAATACGTTTTCAGAACAAATTGGTAAAAAATTTATGATAGGCGTATCGTCAATGATTGATGCTAGGAACATTTATACAAACATCGTACCAATTACGTTGTTTGTTGAGAATTCTACCTATGTAGAGTTATCCTATTACTCTTTGGGAGCCAATGTTTTATTTTTTATAATTGCTTCTGTATTACTGTTAATCCTAAGGAAAGTAAAAATTAATTGGTAAAATCTTAGCAAGAATTTTTGTTAAAGACTCTTTTCAAGGTATTTTTCAATAAGATAAAACAATATTTTTGAGGTGAGGGATTTTTGTATGGAAGATGCTATTTTAAAAGGTCTGTTTTACTTAGAAGATAATATTAGTAATTTTTTAAAAATTGATAAATTAGTAACCGATAAAGAGAATCAGTTAAAATCTTTTGTAGAACTAGTTTTTTTCTATAATTTACTGCCAGAATCAACAAGAGAAAAGAAACGTTTTAATTTCATTGATTCATTTATTTCTAGTAGAGTAGAAACAATTCCTTTTATTAACTTATTTGAAGAAAACATCAATGCTTTAGCTGGATTAGCGACAATTGAGGAATATTTTCTTCTAAGTGGGAAACGTTATTTTTCAGATTACCTAAAAAAAATTGTGGTTAGAGATAAATTTGATTTACAGATGAATAAAGTCCCTTTTCGCCAGTTAGATAATAAGTATTCTTTGAATAGAGCAGGTATAAAAGATAATTTAGCATCTTATGATGAGTTATATTCTAAAACGGTTCTTGGTAAGAAACTTTCTCCGTTTTACTATTCTGAGAATTCCATGTATAGTTTAACTCATACTATTTTTTATATAACAGAGATGGGGCGAGGCTGGCATTTATCAAGTATAGAAAAAACAGACATTGTATCAACTCTGAAGTTCTTTATTGTTGATAGAATACTTGAAAAAGATCTAGATATTTTAGGTGAACTGGTTTTGTGTGCAATTTTTTTAAATTTAGAGTCAGAGTTGTCAAGTCTTTTGAAATATGCCAAGAGTATTCTTTTGATTAATCAGAAGAACAATGGCGGTTTTCCTGCACCAAAAGAATGGGTTTATGAATCAAGCTATGAAGAATTTAGAAATATATATCATACAACTATTGTTTGTCTAGGAGCTCTGATATGGTGTCACGAAAAAAATATATAACTAAACAACTAAAAAAATATAAACTTGATTTTAAATTTTATTCGGAATTTTGTGACATACTCAATATATATAATGATTTAGAAAATTATTTTCAGATCAAAGTAAATGATATTGAAGCTACATCGTTGATTTTGGATATTGCCTATACAATAATAAAAAATGTAGATATTGATTCTTTGTTGCATATGTACCCGATTTATTTAAAAGAGCACATACATTTCAATATCTTTTCTCAAAAATTCTATTTTTTTAAATCAGACTTCTCAAGGTATATTCAAAATGATATTATTCAAAAAAATGAATGGGAGGAAAAGTATCTTGAATACTGTGCACGACAAATTCATTTTTTTAAGGATGAGTCCGAATATTATTTAGACAATAGAGAGTTGAATGATATATCAATAGAGCATAATCTAAGTGACTCTGATAAATCCTATCCAGATAGAATAGATATTGAGCGGTATTTTGAACTTTATTCGAAAAAAATTACAGCAAAACATATATTCCATAACTTATTCCTACTCATAAAAGGAGAGGTGTTAAATGGGTTATAATAAAAAAATTTTAATTAGTTTTTTAAAACTTAATCACTCGAATATAAATGCTGGACTGTTATTAACCTTTTTAGGGGAACCTTCTAGTAGTTTTACCTTAAAAAATCAAGAACAGATAATGCCGGAAATTCTTGTTGAAATTAATAATGAAAGTTTAAAACCTTTGAAAGAAAAACTAGCCTTTGAGTGTAGAACTGCTGTTGATAAGGATTTTGATTTTAGATTACAGTATTTTAAATCGAAGTTAGGTTTAATTGGCAATCTACAGGAACAACAATTATCTGAGGAATTGCTGTCCAATCTGACTTTTTCAAAATTAATGGAGCGTGTAGATTTAGATGTGTTGTATCAATTATTGTTTCTTTCAAATAAAAAATTACCGATTCAATTTAAGAAAATGTTATCAGACTACATCGGTGGGATAAGTGTTTATTTTGCTAGAAAATATCAAATTAGGGAATTTGCATTGAGTATTTTAATTGCTTTAAATATTAGACAATATTTTGAAAGAACTTTTTTTGAAAATGCTATTGAATTTTTTGAATACATTCAAACTAATGTAGGTTATTTTGGTTATGATGATCCATTTAGCAGCTATAATAATGAGGTGGATCAAAAAATTTTAAATTCATTTTATAGCCTATGGGCTCTAGAACACCTGTATGACAAATTGAAGGAAAAAGGTGGACATTTATGAGGCAATTGTTAATTCCGAGGACAATAAGACAAAAACTTCCATTTTTTTTAGGGATATTTTTAAATATCTTATCCTATATTATTTTTTTATTAATTCCTCAGTCAATACAAAAAATAATAGATACTTCTCAAGTAAACTATACCCCGATTTTTACTATAATAACATTGTTTTGTTTTAATCTATTTTTCAGTATAATATCCTCCTATTTACTATTGAAATATGCAGAGAATCAGATATTTAATTTGCGTAAGAGTGTCACAACAGATTTACTAAAAAAAGATCAATCATTTTATGATAGTAATTTGAGTGGAGAAATATCAGGACATATTGTTAATGATACGGAAGTAATAAGAACGTTTCTAAGTCAAGTTTTTCCAGATTTTGTGAGTTCAATTTTTTTGTTTATCATTTCTTTAGTATTTCTATTTAAACTAGATTTCTACCTATCTGTTTTAATGCTAACATGTCTTTTGATTATGTTCATCGTATTAATCCCAGTTTCAAATTTTGGGGGAAAATTTGCGATAAGAAAGCAGGAAAATTTAAGTCAATTATCAGGTTACTTAACAGAAATTTTTCAAAGGGTCAAATTAATTAAAGTTTATAAGGGACAACAGTATGTTGAGTCTAGTCTTGATAAAAGATTGGGTAAATTAGTTAAAAGTTCTTTTACTTATTCTTTGGTTGACTTGATAATCAAGCCAGTAATTTTAATTTTTATTTTCATAGTAATCTGTATTAGTTTTGGGTATGGAGGTTATAGAGTTGCACAATCAACACTAACAGCTGGGACACTAATTTCGTTCTTAATTTACTTATTTCAGCTATTTTCTCCATTAAGTAGTATAGCACAGTTTGCTAATCAACTAAAAAAGATGAATGCAAGTCTCACTACTATTGAGCAATATGCTACTGATATAAGTATAAATGAGATAGATAATCTAACTATAGCTACTCCAATCGAAAGTATAGAGCTGAAAGATGTAACCTTTGATAGAAATGGAAAAAAAGTATTAAACAATTTGGATATGTTTTTTAAGAAAGGAGAGGTAACAGCGATTGTAGGGCCCTCTGGTTCTGGTAAAACAACCATTGTTGAGCTAATATCTAAATTATATACTACATTTTCTGGTAAAATATCATTTAATAATATTGATTTAAGAGAAATAAGCACAGATAGTTTATATAGTTGTTTAACGTATGTTTTTCAAGGAACTGATTTTTTTTCTGGTACAATTTACGAAAACATAGTTTTTGGTTTAGATTATCAACCAACGCATGGGAAAGTAAATGAAATTTTAGAAGCTACAGCTCTTAATGTAGAATTTAATGATTTCCCAAATGGTTTAGAAACGATTATAGGCGAGAATGGAATAGGTTTATCTGGAGGTCAGAAGCAACGACTCCAAATTGCTAGAGCTTTATTGAGGAATGCAGATATTTATATATTTGATGAGGTGACAGCTCATTTGGATTCTGTTTCTGAATCCAAAATTATTGAAACAATAAGGACATATTTGAATAATAAGATTGTTATATATATTACCCATAAGATTTCGACTATACAAACAGCTGATAAGCTATATTTTCTTGAAAATGGTGAGTTAACTGGAATTGGTACTCATGAGGAACTAAAGCAGAGTAATCTGAGTTATCAACAATACCTGTCTAAAGAAAAAGATAATCATCTATAATCCCATAAATAAGAAATTAAAAACTACTTTTAAGAGTTTTTAATATGAAATAGAACGATCCGAAAGGGTCGTTTTTTGGTCCCGAAAAAAAACTGACCGAAGATTTTTCAGTCAGTTTTGTGTTGTTTGATGTAACCGCCCAATAACAAAGTATATTGAAAAGACTCCAAAGTCCTATCGACTCTGGAACCTTTTTCTATTTACATGCTCTCTTAATTTTTTCCTTCCATGGCAAATAAGC